>NZ_JBVHCY010000015.1:0-39055 GCF_057922445.1 Flavobacterium sp. UM26
ACACACGCTACAAGCAAGCTGGGCAATTGGTTTAATTTGAAGATAGTTTGTGTTTGATGCATTTGTTTTTATCCGAAAGATTCCGCATCTTTAATCCCAGCCTGCGTGTAGCGCGGGAACGTTGTGTGCAAGTTTAAAAGACGTTTACGTTTTAAAAGAAATCTGATAAGGAAATTAATATGACAATAAATTGGGAAGAAATAAAATGGATATTTGAACCTGATGGAGCATTAAGAGATATTTACGTGGAAAATGTAAATCTTGAAGATTGGAAAATAGTAATAGATTTTTTAAATGACAATCATATAATACAGTTTGGTACAATAGGAGAAAATAAAATCATAAATAAAATTGACAAGCAATACATAACTGAATTATTAGTTGATGAAACTAAAGAAATGGAATGTAAAACAGCTTCTATAATCATCGAAAAAACAATTATAAACACACATTTTTTTTATGATAAAGAAATAGAGTTTGACATTGACCCAAAAGAAATTAATTCAGTCCATACTTTTAATAATTTAATAAATTTTATGAATGAAATTAGTAAAATTTTGAATCGAAAAGTAATTTTAACTGGAGAAAACCAAATTGATTTCCCGCTTGTAGAAGTATATTTTAAAAATAAAGTCATAAAAGCTTTAACTCAAAAAGAAGCTGAAAAGTCGTGGAATTGGACTTTTAAGAAATAAAAAAACCTGCACACAACAGCTACTCCTATGTAAAGCATCATAAAGTTATTCACAACTTTTGAGAGGGTTATATGTTGGTTATTTTTCGAGAATAAAATGCCGTTCCAACGGCTTGTTGAAAAAGTTGGAAACAACTTTTTGTCCGCCGAAGGCTTGGACTGAAAAAGTTATTCTAACTTTTTCAATAATGCCACGCATTGATATCTCTTTTATTTCATAGTCTTTCTTTTTAAATTCTTAAGGCTCACACTCCTATATGTGGTCTGTTTTGTGCAGCCACCAGCATCTGTATGATTGCAAGAATAAAAAATAGCTGCCTGCTACAAAATGTGGCTTCGTTTATAGAACCACCTTAGCTGTTTTGCAGTCTATTTTCTGTCATGGTTGAGCTTTTTTAAGAACATTATTTATTTTTCTAACACTAAATTTCTATTGATTTGATACGGAGTTTCCGTTTTTATTACCGAGAGTATTCTTCGTGCTAATTTATGAGCTATTTTAATGATGACACTCTTTACATTCTTGCCTTGATGTTTGCGGAAATATTGCTGCATTTCGGTATCTTTTCTAATGGCAACCCAAGCCGCTTCCACTAAATAACTTCGCAATTGGGAACGACTTCTGGGGGTTATTCCCAAACATTTTTCTGATCCGCCGCTATTGTAAATCCCAGGAACCAATCCGATGTAAGAGCTGAATTGTCCCTCGTTATTGAATCGGCGCAAATCGCCACACTCGGCCAGAATTACACTGGCCAGATAACCACCAATTCCTGGGATGCTCTTCAAAAGATTATAATCTTTCTTTTGGGTCTTTCGGCAATGAGCACGCATTTGATTGGCAATTTCCAAATACTCTGATCGGATAAATTTGTACATCCGTAGCTTGCCCTGCAAAGCCAATTCTCCACAACTGCTACTGAATTTTATATTTTCAAGCCATGCAATGAAATCTTTGCTCCAATTCGAATTATCAAACTCTTCTGGAATCGCTATACCATGAAAGAGCAACATACTTTTGATATGCAATTTACTTTGTCGGAGTTTCTTGGTAACTTGGGTTCTATGACGGGCCAAAGTGGTAAACTGTTCGTGTGCTTCGCTAGGAATATAAACGCTCCTGAGCACTCCAGACTTTAATTGATTGGACAAATTTCTAGCATCCAAGGCGTCTGTTTTTTGATAACGCTCCTTGTCTCCTGTTTTGATGTCAGAGGGATTGACAACCAAAACCTCCCAACCTAAGTTCAAAAAATAGCGCGCCACGGAAAAACCGCAACAACCTGCTTCGTAAACTAAATTCACTTCGTGATTAGGAAATGTCCGCTCCACATATTGGTACAAATCCTCGGAAACAGAAGGCATCGAGAACGTTCTGTGAAAAAATAGATCCGTTTGAATGGAAACGCTCCAGCTTTTTTTGTGAATGTCTAAACCAATGAATATCTTTGGAATAGTTAAGGCATCTTGTAATTGCATAATCTTCGTTTTTGGTAACTCTAAGTTATGCTTTTACATAGATGCTACAACGGATTTGGGCATTTGGCTTAATTGGAAAATGGTCTTGTATTTGGCAGTTTAGCGATAACCGAAAAATAAATCTTAATTTAGAACCCAAACCCGCTGTAGTACCAGAACGTTGGCAGACATTTAAACATGAAAACGAAAACAATAATAATCACAATTTTATTACTTTTTATATCTATAATGTTGGCTGGTGGCGGACACGGGACATACATGCCTGCAAAAATATTTTATCCTTACACAATGATAATTTCCGAACTGCAAGATATTATTGGAATTCCGGCACTAATATTAGCAATAATTGAAATTCCGATTTATGCTTATATCTGGATAAAAAGGCCGAATTGGAAATATTATGTGATTGGAATGCATGTTGTTGGAATTCTAATCGCTTTTACTATAAAATCAAATACTTTCTAAATGACAAAAATTATTTTTCTTTTTTTCATTATAACTTTTATAGGAGTCTATTTCTATTTTGGATTTTACCAAGATTATAAAAGAAATCCAAAAGAATATACTAGAACAATAATAGGAATGCCTCTGGGGATTTTTGCAAATACATTTGGTTGGAGAAATTTTGACGCAAAATTGAAGAAATGGGCGAATTTAGAAGAAGAACAAAAAACGAAATTCAAAATCAATAAAGAAAAATAAACGCCTGCCAACACACGCTACAAGCAAGCTGGGCAATTGGCTTAATTTGAAGATAGTTTGTATTTGATACATTTGTTTTTAACCGAAAGATTACGCATCTTTAATCCCAGCCTGCGTGTAGCGCGGGGACGTTATAGGGCAGTTGAGCCGAAATTACGCAGACAAATCCAATTTGAAAATTAACAGTTGTTTCCGCCGAATGTTTTCAAAGCAGAAGCGTGAAAATTGGAAGCGCTAACAAACGTTGGAAAATCGGATTCTAACGACAAGCAAACGAAAAACTGATGTGTGAAAATCGAACTTTGCCAACAGAAGCGTGAAAAACAGAAGCGTGAAAAGTGGAACTTGCCAAGAGAAACTTGAAAAGCAGACTTTAAAGAATGTGAACAGGAGAAGCAAACCTAGAATTGGGACTCTCCTACTCTAACTTGAAAAAGTGTGAAAGGTAGAATTGGCCAACAGAGGCGTGAAAAATTTGCGGTTTAACAGTAATTTCGACTAAACAACCGCCCTATAACACACGCTACAAGCAAGCTGGGCAATTGGTTTAATTTGAAAATAGTTTGTATTTGAAACATTTGTTTTTAACCGAAAGATTACGCATCTTTAATCCCAGCGTCATGAGTGATTATCAACAATATCACATCAAGACTAGAATAATTTAAATTCATTAAATGTTTCACTAAGATGGCTGATAATTGAAGAAAAAAAATAAATTACTTACTAAAGCTAACAAACAGTTGTGTGCAAATTGCTAAAAACAAGCGGATTTTGGAACAGATATATGAAATTAGTATTTTACTCATGATAGCGTATGTAAATCACTACTCCCCTTTCTCTAAAGCTAAAAATGCTTTGCCAAGATACTTGATAATGGTTGAAGCGATAAAGGATTGATAACCTGTTTTGGGCAAAGCGATATCAGCTGTTAAGCCATGCAAATAAACGCCTAAAATTGCCGCATCAATTGGAGCATACGATTGAGCTAATAAACTTGTAATTATCCCGGTTAGGACATCGCCACTTCCTGCGGTAGCCAAAGCTGGATTGCCCGAAGTATTTTCATAAAGGTCTTTTCCAAATACGATTTGGGTAGGTGCGCCTTTTAACACCACTATTATTTGATAATGCTGCGCAAAAGCAAAGGTTTTGATTAGTTTCTCCTCATAACTCTGCCACTTGCCTATCAATCGTTCGAGTTCTTTGGGATGTGGCGTTAGTATCGATTCGGGCGGAAGAAGCGTTAACCAAGTAGGATTTTGTGCCAAAATATTAAGCGCATCGGCATCAATAACTAGCGGTTTTGTAGTACTGGTAAGGAACTTTTGCAATGCTTTTTGAGTCGCTGCTTCTTGCCCTAAACCAGGGCCAATTCCGATAGCGTCAGGTACTAAACTGAATGCTATTTCTGAAAGGTGCTTTTCATTTGTATCTGTGAGTACCATCACCTCGGGATTGGCGATTTGCAGGATTTCATAGCCACATTTTGGAACCAAAGCAGTCACTAATCCACATCCGGTTTTCAAAGCGGCTCTAGAAGCTAAGGTTATTGCACCAATTTTGCCATAACTTCCACCGATTAGTAACGAATGTCCCTGAACGCCTTTGTGGGTATTCAATGGGATGATGTGATATCTTTTTTTAGCTTCGGAAAGGTCAATGTAAAGAGGGGTTTTCATTGGGCTTGGATTTGTCTTAAAGATACAAAAGCCAAAAGAATTTATTACTATGAATAGGAACTCCTATGAAAAAAAGGATCAACACAGATTACTCAGATTGAATTGATTAGTGTTACATAAAAAATAAAACACGAATTGCACCAATGAACACGAATAAATGAATCAACACAGATTACTCAGATTGCACAGATTAGTGTTACCTAAAAAATAAAACACGAATTGCACCAATGAACACGAATAAATGAATCAACATAGATTACTCAGATTGCAGAGATTTGTGTTGACTAAAATATAAAACACGAATTGCTCCAATGAACACGAATTGCACCAATGAACACGAATAAAATAAATAAACACAGATTAGTGTTACCTAAAAAATAAAACACAAATTGCACCAATGAACACGAATAAAATGAATCAACACAGATTACTCAGATTGAACAGATTAGTGTTACCTAAAAAATAAAACACGAATTGCACCAATGAACACGAATAAAATGAATCAACATACACAAATTTGTGTTAGCTAAAATGAAATAGAAAAAAACGCTCAGTCTCGTTTTTCGACAAGACTGAGCGCTTCAAACTAACAACTAACTAATTTTATAATTTATTTTCCGTGTCTGTGAAGTTACCTGTGATTTTTACATTACTGCCTTTGGTCACTTTTCCATAAATGGTGATGGAAGAACCTGAACCAACAAAAGTCAAATTAGCGTTACTGTTTAAAACCAAATCGCCATAAATCACTACAGCTCCCGATACTTTCATCTCGGCATTACTATTAATGGTTAATCGGGTATTTTGTCCATAACGTCCTTGGCTCAAAGTACCACTCATTTCGAAAGTACCATTACTATTGAGGGTTAAATCATTTTGAACCGAAAGCGCACCACAATGAATCAAAGTTGCTTTAGAATTAACAATGATTGAGGATAAAGCTGTACTGCCCGAATACGATGCATTTTGATTTGAATTCAATATCAAATTAGCACTACCGGTGTAAACTGGATATCCTACACAGGCAGTTGGTTTGGATTTTCCTTCCATTTTTATGATTTTCAATCCTCCTTTTCCACTAGCTACATAAATATAATCTCCTTTTGTTTTTACATAATTCGAAGAACCAACAATATCCATTTTACCTAACCAATCTAATTGATTGTCATTTTCGTAAACTGAAATTCCTGCTGCACCATTGGCCACAAAAGTTTTGTCGTCATTAATAGAAACAGCATTGGTTACCACATCATTTGGATCGAATCCTCCTGCAGCAACAATTGGAAGCGTTTGTAACTTTTGACCTGTAGATTTATTGTATACTCCAACTCCACTAAACCCCTCGGCTACCACTATTTTTTGCCCAAACACATCCATGGTACGCTTAGCTTCAGGAACATCTACTGTTGTGGTAAAAGAACGCAAAAAGCTACCATCAGATTCTTTATACACGTTTATCCCTTTGGTACCGCTTAATACAAATAGTTCATTTTGATCTAGTAATGCTGAACGTAAGTCTTGTTGCGCCACACTATTTGCCAATAGATTAGATCCAATCGAATGTTTGAAAACTTTACCATTATCACCTGTTACAGAGAAAAAAGCATTATCATTAGCAACAACATCTGTTGTTACTTGACCTTCAAGCGGTACTATAGTATAATTTTCTGTAAGCAATCCATTGCTTAATTGCATTACAATAACAATTGCTGGACTAGTCAGTGTAGGATCTTTATCAACATCTGTTGCTCCCGCTAAATACAATTTGCCACTGGCATAGGTTAATGAAGTGATATCAGTATTTTTTATCAAAGCAGATGTTACAATTTTTGGTTTGTAAGGATCTGTAATGTCTATTACATCTACGGCTCCAGAATAAATTTCTCCTTGCGAAGTATAGGCTACATAAGCATATTTATCATGCACAGCTACATGGTTGGCTTGTAATTGTCTTCCCGATTCATCTTTTGGTGCATTTACCTCAGCAATTTGTACCAAAGGAAAATCATTACTATCACTTGCTGATCTACCTACTGGTGTTACTTTGTTTATGCTTACAACACCCGAATTTTCTAGACTTATTCTTTTGCTTAACTCTGAGGTACTATTATTTACATCGATTATGGAATTGGAAGAACCATTCGGATTTTCATCATCATTAGAAGAACAGGAAACAAAAAAAAGGACAGCTAATATTGTTAAAATGGAAAGTCTTGATTTCATAATTTTTAAATTAAAATTTTGATAAGCTGTACTGTGATTTTCAGTTTATTAGATACAAAAAAACACATATCACATTGATTTTAAATCGCTTGCAAATTTACAAAACTCATAAAGACATTCATTTTGATTTAACATTATTAACTAAACGCTATGATTTTATAGCACTAATGTTAAAAAAAACAAAAAATATTCTTTTCCGCGTAAAAAGAGTATAATCTGAAAACAATAACTTGTAGTATAGCCCTGATCGCAATGGCATCCTCTTGTAGCGTTTCTTTAAGCTACAAGAGATATAATGGAGAGCAGGACCAAACGTGAATAATAGTACGATCGTCTGCTCCTAACAAAGAGAATAAATTGTACTTTTATAACGTAAGGAAATGAATTGTAATTTAATTTTTAGCAAAAGAAATGAGCAAAAGTATCACTACACAAATCGCATTACACCTGCAACAAGTATATTTTGGTGGGAATTGGGCCACCTCCAATTTTAAAGACCAATTGGCTGATGTGAGTTGGCAAGAAGCCAATTTTGCCTTGAAAGAAGGAAATAGCATCGCCACTTTACTGTTTCATTGCAATTATTACATAGGAGGATTGATTCCAGTTTTGCAAGGCGGAAGTCTTGATATTAAAGACAAATTTAGCTTTGATAGTCCAAAAATTACATGCGAAGCAGATTGGGAACAATTGAAAAATAAATCATGGGAAGAAGTGCAGCTTTTTGCAACATTGATTGAGCAATTGCCTGATAGTTGTCTTTTTGAAGATTTTGTGGAAGCAAAATATGGGAACTACTACAGAAACTTAATCGGTGTAATTGAGCATTGTCATTATCATTTAGGGCAAATTGCGTTGCTTAAGAAGGAAGCTAAAAAAGGATGATATCTGCTCACCTGATGCTGTTAGAAAATCTTAAAAACTGTATCTTTAAAATCATAAAACCTATATCATTATATTTTATATTTGAACTTTCTAAAATGAAACTATAATGAAAGCGTCTTTTTCTCTATTACTGCTATCTTCTTTGGCTCTTTTTTCATGTAAAAAAGAAGAAGAAACATCTGCTACCAACGGAAGAACCAATGTAGTTCCTTTTACACAAATGGCTGCTACTCCAGCCAATGCTTCTACGCCTGCTATTTCTAGTAATTCTGCCTATGTAGGAAAAGAAGAAAAAAAAGAGAGTGTCATGTACCAATACAAATATACTTTGGTAAAAAATCCAAATGCCAAGGCAACCACAACCACAACAGTAACTCCTTCTGGCATGAATCCTCCACACGGACAACCCAAGCATAGATGTGATATTCCAGTAGGTGCACCATTGAACTCACCTGTAGCGAAAACTGCCACTGTTCCTAAAACTACAGTTGTTACCACTCCTGCAGTAGCTAATGGCAGCAATGTACCGCCACTTTTAGCCACCACACCCGAAGCTGCTCCTACACCAGAAGGTATGAATCCACCGCATGGTCAACCCAAACACCGTTGTGATATTGCCGTAGGCGCACCCCTGCCAAAAGAATAATTATTCAACTATTTACAACTACTTATGATTACCCAAGCTTCTATCGCTGATGTTGCAGAATTATCGGTATTAATCAACTCGGCCTATCGTGGCGAAACTTCTAAAAAAGGATGGACTACCGAAGCAAATTTGCTTGAAGGAACGCGTACGACTCCAGATGAATTAAAAGCTATTATCAACACACCGAATCATTATTTATTCAAATTTACCAGTGATGAAAAAATCATTGGAAGTGTATTATTAATTGACAAAAAAAACGTCTTATACCTTGGTATGCTCACTGTTTCTCCCGAATTACAAAATAGCGGCATTGGCAAGCAACTATTGCATGCTGCTGAAGAGCACGCAAAATCTTTGAACTTGACAACTATTCAAATGACTGTGATTGGCATCCGAAAAGAATTGTTGGCTTGGTATATGCGAAACGGATATGAAGATACAGGATTGCGCGAACCTTTTCCTTTTGGTGAAGGAGATAAGGCTCTAACCGCTGCCCCACTTGATTTTATGGTTTTGGAGAAAAAAATTACTTCTTAAAATTGCATTCATCCTTACGATTTACTGTCAAATTTTGGATGTACAAAATACATGTTCATTTTGCCTCTATTTTTCACTTCAATCGCACCTCGATATTCGAACTGAAAATACTGTTTTACCAATGCATAGGTATGCTCAGAAATATTAATTTTTCCAGCTTCTGAATTGGATTCCATTCGGGAAGCAATGTTCACAGTATCGCCCCAAATATCATATGCAAATTTTTTGGTTCCCACTACACCCGCAACCACAGGTCCCGTACTAATGCCAACTCTGATTTGAAAATGATTTTGTGTTTTTACTTCATTGGCCACTTCCGAAACAAATTGAATAATCTCCTGAGCAGCCAAAATCATTTTGTATGCATGATCTGAAGTTACAAAAGGTAATCCGCCCGCACACATGTAAGCATCTCCAACCGTTTTAATTTTTTCTAAATCATATTTTTCAATGATTTCGTCGAATTTTGAAAAATAAAAATCAACTCGTTCTACTAATTTTTCGGGTGGTAAATTTTCTGCATAAGCCGTAAATCCAACAAAATCGGTAAACAAGACGGTTACTGACTCAAACTTTTGCGCCCTTACTTTTCCATATGTTTTGAGTTCTGCTGCTGTTTCTTCTGGCAAAATATTTAATAATAAATCATTGGAGCGCTTTCTCTCTTGTTCAATGATAGCATTGGTTCGCTTTATAAATTGATAGCGTCTATACAATCCAATTACTAGTAAAACAATCAAAAAAAGTGTTATGATTGAAACATAGATTATGTTTTGCTGCTTCTTGGCTTTGAGTTGTTGAATTTCTGCTTCTTTCTCGAGTAAATTTACCTCTGCTTGCTTTTTTGAAACCTCATAATTGGTTCGCAAATCGGCAAGCTTCTGTACGGTTTTAACATTCGTGACACTATCTCTGTAAGCAACATGAGCCTTAAAAAATTCTAATGCCTTGTTCGAATTATTACTTTTCTCATACAAAATTGACAATTGTAAATTGGCTGTGCTTATCTGGTCCTTGTACCCATTTATTTGGGCCAATTCTAAACTTTTGGAAGCGGCATTAAGTGCCATATTCCATTTTTTTTGTTTTTGATAAACAGTAGATAAATTGATTAAATACTCAGATATCCCATAATAATCCTCAATGGGTTCAAGCTGGTGTATCGCTTTTTTTAAATTTTTCTCGGCCAACTCATCCTTTCCCTGCTGAAAATATATAACTCCCATACTACCTAAGGTGTAAGCCATGCCACTTGTATACTTTTCTTCTTCAAAAAGTTGCCCCGACTCATAAAAGCAAGTAAACGCTTTTTCTAATGCGTTATTTTTTAAGTACTCGTCACCCAAATTTGATAAGGCTGAGGCTAATTTTAATTTATCCTTTGATTTACGCAAAATAGTAATTGCCTTGTTGTAATAAGCATAAGCTTTCTCGGTTTCTTTCATAACCGAAAAAACATTAGCCATTTCCATATACGCAATCCCTTCGCCCACTATATTCTTGGAAGCTTGAGCAATTTTTATTGAAACCAAAAAATCACTCTGAGCTTCTTGTAAATCGCCTTTAAGTTTGTGTTTATGACCTCTGAGATAATAGCCCCTAAATAAATACAAGTTGTTTTTTTCTTTCTTTGATAAAGCAATTAACTCATTGGCATACTTAATGGCTATAGATATATTATTGAGTTCGTTGAAAGCTAAATTGCGAAGTAATTCTAATTGCTCGACTGTGGTAGCTCCACCTCTTTTGTAAATAAGCGCTAAACTATCGGCTACTTTTTGATCTTGTGCTTCTATTGTTCCAGATATCAAAAAAACAGCGATGAGTACTACTCTTGACACTAATGTATTTCTTAACAAAATATAAAACAATTGAATTAAGGATTGATGGCTATTTTCGGATCAATCAAATATGATTTTGACTCCGTTTTATAATGAACCGTAAAGTGAATTTTGTAGATATTTTGCTTTCCAATCAAACTTTCTCGATCCTTGACAGTGGCTACTACATTGCCTGAAATTCCTCCTTTTCCTTTAATTACATAATCATCAGACTCGTCATTCCCAAAGCACATTTCGGTGTCATTGTTATTCAAATCCAAATCGTAAACAATACTGTCAATGGCAATAGAATACCACTTGTCATCGGTAAGACCTACCCACTCAATTTCTTGTGATAGATAAACATTGGAAATAAAGTCTTCAATTTTGCCACTATCAGTAAAACCATTATTATCATCTGATAAGAAGCAACGATCGTGTATATCCTGTTGTGATGGATTGGTCATTTGAAACAATCGACTTGCTTCAACATGTAATTCAATTTTAACTCTTCGCCCCATGATACATCAATTTAAGTTAACAATTTTAGAACAGTAACATAGTAGATTACAAAAACCTGATTTTGAGGCAAATAACAAAATCAAATCAAAGATACAGCTTTTATAAATAGCTTAAACATAAAAAACAAAAACATTAGCATACAGTCTTGTTGCAATTCTTTCTCGAGGATTACAAAAAATAAAACACTGAAAATGAGTAAATTAAAATTTAATAATTAATTTTAGGCATAAAAACCACAATCTATGCATCAAATTCCAAAAACAGTGGATTGGAAAGAAATTTTTCATCCAAAAAACCTATCCCTAAATCTAATTGGGGTAGCTTTTATAATTCTGGCACTGAAAGGATTCATGATACCCAATAAATTTCTGGATGGAGGTGTTATAGGAATTTCAATCTTGATTCATGAAATTACGCATTGGCCTTTTAGTGCATTAGTTCTCATTCTCAACATTCCCTTTTTATTTTTAGGCAATCGCTTATTGGGAATTACCTTTGCCATACAAAGTCTCATTACTTTTTTACTTATCGCGATTGGAATGACTTTTTTTCATTTTGATGCTGTAACTTCAGACCCTTTGTTGATTGCTTTATTTGGTGGTTGCTTAATTGGTGTTGGCATGGGTTTATGCATTCGGAGTGGCTCTGTGGCCGATGGAATTGAGATTTTGGCTTTGCTAACCACGCGAAAAATTGGGTTTAATGTCTCCGAAGTTATTTTTGCCATAAACACTTTACTTTTTTTGGCTGCAGCTTGGACATTTGGCATAGCTACTGCCTTATATTCTATTGTTACTTATTTTTCTGCAGTCAAGGCTTTAGACTATATTTCGCATGGAGTAGAACAATACACTGCACTACATATAATTTCTTCAAAAAGTCAAGAAATAAAGGAACTAATTGTAAAAAAATTTGGGAAAGGAATTACGGTGATAAAAGGTGAACGAGGCTATTTACCTGAAAGCTTTGAGGTAAAAGTTGATTGTGATGTAATAGTAACTATTGTAACTAGACTTGAATTACTTCGTATTAAAAACGAAATAGAAAATATTGATCCTCATGCCTTCACGTATATTCAATTTATCAAAGAGGCCAGCGGAGGCATTCTGAGAAATCGAAGAAAACATTAAATTGATTACGATGGCTTAAACTGAAACAAAATCTAGTTATTTGGACTATATTTACGATTGAGCTTAAAAAAATTACTTCACATTCGTATTGCTTAGCCTCCAGACATGAAAGAAACAATTAAAGATCCTTGGATAAAAATAGGTTACGATTTATTTGCAAATGAAGGGCCTAATGGTTTAAAAATTGAATCATTAGCTAGGAAAGTAGCCAAAAACAAATCCTCTTTTTATCATCATTTTGCCGATATTGAAGTTTTTACCGACCAATTATTAGCATACCATATTAAACAATCTAAAGCAATCGCACTTCAAGCCAAGAGTTGTAAAACAATTGATCCTGATTTGATCCAATTGCTTATAGCTTCAAAGACTGATATTCTTTTCAATAGACATTTGCGAATTCATAGAGATCATGCAGCTTTCAAAAAATGTTTTCTAGAAGCAAATCAACCTGTAGAAGAAGCCTTACTCCCTATTTGGACGGAAGCTTTGGGACTGAATTCCAAAAAAAATTTAGCAAAAATCATTTTAAATTTAACGATAGAAAACTTCTACCTACAAGTAACCGATAAAAATCTTAAGTACGAATGGTTAGTTAGCTATTTTGATGAAATAAAAAAAATGGTATTGGCTATGGAAATGCCATCAAACGAGCAAAAATAAACGGTAGCGTCTAAAAAAATGATATACTTTACCCCATATTTGTAATAGACTTAATAATACATATCGCGTTTGCAATAGCAATTAAAATTAACTTTTGTATCAAATATGAAACTCATCAAATGGAAATATCTTTCGGTTTACATTACTCCCCTAGTTGTAATCGTTTCATTACTTAGCAGTTCTTATTGGACTTATTTTGCTCTATTTTTTGTTTTTCTATTCATACCAATACTGGAATTATTCACCAAAGAAAATGATTATAACCTAAGTCAAATAGAAGAAGAAATTGCTTCGAGAGATTCAATATATGATTGGCTACTTTATGGATTAGTACCGATTCAGTATGGTATATTAATTTTATTCTTGTTTCAAGTCTCTTCCGAAAGCTACACAACTGCTACTAAAATAGGTTGGACCACAGCCTATGGAATTTCCTGCGGAGTTTTAGGAATAAATGCCGCTCATGAGTTAGGACACAGAAGCTCCTACTCTGAACGACTGATGAGTAAAATGCTTTTATTCACTTCTCTATATATGCATTTTTATATCGAGCACAACCGAGGACACCATCAAAATGTAGCAACCAATGAAGATCCCGCATCAAGCAAGTATGGCGAAACTTTATATGCGTTCTATGTGCGTTCTATTTTTAACGGATGGCTTTCGGCTTGGCAATTAGAAGCGCGTCGCTTAAAAATTTTAAAAAAAACATTTTGGAGTTATCAAAACCAGATGCTAGCATTCCATTTTATTCAATTACTTCTAGTAATCATTGTCTATTTATTTTTTGACTTAAGCACTGTAGGTTACTTTTTGGCTGGAGCTTGTATGGGAATTTTGCTCTTAGAAACCGTAAATTATATTGAACACTATGGTTTAAAAAGAAATAAGAAAGGAGAACGTTATGAGCGAACTTTACCCTGTCATTCTTGGAATTCCAATCATCCAATTGGACGCTTACTCCTTCTAGAACTATCCAGACATTCTGATCATCATTATATTGCTAGCAAAAAATACCAATTGCTCAGGCACCACAAAGAAAGTCCACAAATGCCTACAGGTTATCCAGGAATGATGCTCTTATCCTTTGTGCCTCCTTTATGGTTTTTCATTATGCATAGTCAACTTCAAAAATTTAATACACAAACCAAATCATCTCATTAAAATCAGTATCGCAACATCTTTTGATTATGATTATGTAATTATGGGCAGTGTTTGCAGGTGCTATTTCGGTATTATAATTGGCCGAAAAAGGCAAAAGGTTCATTAACCTTGAGGGTTTTTCTAAAACCAGTATAAATACAGATACATCTGTAATGAAAGAATGATTTCGGCTAAAATTGGTTTTAATCCGAGTTTGACCATAACTGCTTTTACATAAAGAGCAATGGCTGAAGTATAGTAGAAAAACAAAAAGGATATTTTGCGTTAAAAAAAACAACATTTATCAAATAATTAACATTTTTTATCTACATTAGCCTTCGAACACTGTACTATTTTTCATTAAAATTTAGGAAAAGATGAGATTCTTTTGTTTTGTATTTTTTTCATTGATAACCTTTACTTTACAAGCACAATTCCTACGAAAAAAGAAAAAAAAAATTATCACCTACGAAAATATTGTCATCAGTGATTCAGCCACACAACATTTAGTCAATGCTATTCAGTTCGAAACCGTTTCCAAAAAAGATTCTTTGACTTTTTACAATGCCGAATTCAAAAAATTTAAAGCATTTCTCAAAACAACCTATCCTTTAGTATTTGAAACCTGTACTGAAATTCCTTTCAACTCCCACTCAATTCTCTTAAAATGGGAAGGTCTAAATCCAAACTTAAAACCTAATTTATTCATGGCACATCAAGATGTAGTGCCTGCCAAACATCAAAAATACAAATGGAATTTTCCACCCTTTGGTGGTGTAATTAAAGACGGACAAATTTACGGTCGTGGCACTCTCGATGACAAATCCTCACTAATAGGTTTACTCGAAGCAGCTGAATATGCTATCAAAAACAATTTTGAACCACTAAGAACCACTTATTTTGTCTTTGGTGATGACGAAGAAACTTATGGCAATGGTGCCAAAGAAATTGCAGATTGGTTCATGAAAAACAAAATAGAATTCGAATTTATTTTGGATGAAGGTCCTGGCGTTGGACTTGATATCATTCCTGAAGTTGCTAAACCTATTGCTTTCATTGGCATAGCCGAAAAAGGATATGCCACCGTAGAACTGACCGTCAATCAAGAAAGCGGGCACTCCTCTATGCCATCGAAACATACAGCAATCGGTATACTTAGTCAGGCAATAGCCAATATTGAAAACAAACCATTCAAAGCACACTATCACGGCTTAGCCAAAAAAATGTTTGACGAAATTGCTACTGAAATGGATTTTTCAAAGAAAATTATTTTTAGAAACAGTTGGCTTTTTGGTGGCTTGATCAAAAAAGAATTATCCAAAAAATATTCCACTAATGCATTAATCCGCACTACAGCAGCCACAACCATGTTTACTTCGGGTGAATCCGAAAATGTACTACCACATAAAGCCTCTGCCACTATCAACTTCCGATTAATTCCTGGCGACTCCATTAAAGACATCATGCCCTATCTCAAAAAAGTCATTGATAATCCTAAGATAAAGGCAAGTTTTAAAGGCGAAGCTGTCAACGCCTCACCCATTGCCAAAAAAAAGTCAGTGGGGTACCGAGCTTTAGAAAAAAGTTGCAACGAAATTTTCCCTAAAGCATTGGTGGCACCCGTTTTGGTTATTGGCTCAACCGATTCAAGACATTTTAACCTTACGTGTAATAATATCCTACGATTTATCCCCATGCATTTTAGTAATGCCGACTTGGAACATATTCACGGATTTGACGAACATGTCGGAATAGAAAATTACCATAATATGATTCGATTTTATATTCGTTTATTTCAAAATCTTAATGATTTTTAATTTCATTGCAAATAATTTAAAAATTACTACCCATCCAAGACTCGAATATCGCTAGCTAATTCTTTGCCACACGAAATAAAATCAATAAATTAGCGCCACTAAAATTTTATACAAAAACACACAATGAAAAATACGGCGCTTACGCACATACACGAAGGTTTAGGAGCAAAAATGCTACCATTTGCAGGATATAATATGCCAATTCTATACGAAGGAGTAAATGTAGAACACGAGACTGTTCGTAACGGAGTGGGTGTTTTTGATGTTTCGCATATGGGAGAATTTATTCTTTCAGGTCCAAATGCACTAGACTTGATTCAAAAAGTAACTTCAAATGATGCCTCAACGCTAACTATTGGAAGAGCTCAATATTCTTGTTTACCTAATAATGAAGGTGGAATCGTAGACGATTTAATCATTTATAAAATGGAAGAAGAAAAATACCTCTTGGTAGTTAATGCTTCAAACATTGAAAAAGACTGGAATTGGATTACCGCTCACAATGATTTGGGCGTAACGATGGAAAACTTATCTGACGACTATTCTTTATTAGCCATCCAAGGACCAAAAGCAGTTGAAGCTATGCAATCATTGGCTAAAATTGATTTATCTGCCATTGCTTACTACCATTTTGAAGTAGCTGAATTTGCAGGTTTCCAAGATATTATCATCTCTGCAACTGGATATACTGGCTCAGGAGGTTTTGAAATTTATTGTAAAAATGACCAAGTAGAAACCATTTGGAACAAAGTTTTTGAGGCAGGAGCGGCTTTTGGTATCAAACCGATAGGACTTGCAGCAAGAGATACTTTGCGTTTAGAAATGGGATTCTGCTTGTATGGAAATGACATCAACGATACAACTTCACCGCTTGAAGCTGGCTTAGGATGGATTACCAAATTCACAAAAGAATTTACTAATTCAGAAAACTTAAAAAAACAAAAAGAAGCTGGAGTAAGCAAGAAATTAGTAGCTTTTGAAATGCAAGAACGTGCCGTACCAAGACATGATTACGAAATTGTTGATGCAAATGGAACCGTAATCGGTGTTGTAACTTCTGGAACCATGTCACCTTCTATGAATAAAGGAATAGGCCTTGGCTACGTTACAACAGCCAATAGTGCCCTTGATAGCGATATTTTTATAAGAATTAGAAAGAATGATGTACCAGCCAAAGTGGTAAAACTACCTTTCTACAAAAAATAAACATTATGAAAAAAATTTTACTGGTAGCTTTAGTTTTTTCTAGCCAAATATGGGCTCAAAATAATGTTGCTGCTTGTAAAATCCTTTCTAAAATAAATGCACTTATTCAAAAAGAGCATGTACAACCCAAACCGGTAGACGATAGTCTATCGGTTTTTGTTTTTGATAATCTAATTAATGACCTAGATCCTGCCCGCAATCTGTTTTTCAAATCAGAATACGATTCATTAGCAAAAAATTATCGCTTACAACTTGACAATCTCATCCTAAAAGAAGATTGCCAATTCATTACTACATTCGAAAATATATACCAAAAAGGACTTCTTAGAAACAAAACCTTTTTAGAAAAATTAGAAAAAGACAGTATTGATTTTTCTGTTCCAGACACCATCAGAATGTACAAAAAAGTCTTCCCGGTATATATGACAGAAAATGATTTTGAGAAAATATGGCGAAAAAAAATACGCTTTGATGTTTTAACGGAAGTTGCTGCTAGCAGCAAAAATTTAGATTCTATTCAAACCCATTTTAAATCACTTAGCAGCTATAATAAAGATATCGCAATTCAAAATGAGCTATGCAAAATAAGTGCTCAACTCAAACGAAAAAGCACTATTGCAGAAAAAATTTATTCTTATTTCTGCACCTATTTTGATCCGCATACCAATTACTTTAGCGTAGACAGTAAATCTAATTTTGTTTCCTCATTATCCAAAGAAAGATTATCACTAGGTTTTTTGGTGACTTTGAACGAAAAAAATCAAATCATCATTGACGAAATAGATCCAAATGGTCCCGCTTTTAAAAATGGTAAACTCAAAAAAGGAGATCAAATTCTGTCTATAGCCAACGAGAAAGAAACATTAAAAGTAACCTGTGCCTCTCTCGAGGAAATTGGCGAGTTAATCATTTCTGACGCCAATAAAATCATCACTTTAATGATCAAAAGAAAAGGCGAAAAAAGTTTTAGTGTGACACTAGAAAAAGAAGTCATCAAAGACGAGCAAAATACCGTTTTTAGCTATGTTATTGAAGGCAAAAATAAAATTGGTTACATCAAAATTCCTAGTTTTTACTCCAATTTTGAGAGCAATGACAAAACTGGTTGTGCTGATGATGTAGGCACCGAAATCGTAAAACTACAAAACGACAACATCGATGGTTTAGTTATTGATTTAATGGATAATGGTGGCGGCTCAATGGAAGAAGCCATCAAACTAGCTGGTTTATTCGTACACCACGGTCCAATTTCTATAGTCGTAGACAATACCAAAAAACAACAAATTATTCAAGACCCTTATCGTGGTTATTTGTACAAAGGTCCAGTAATCATTTTAGTAAATGGAAATACAGCCTCAGCAAGTGAATTTTTTGCTACTATTTTACAAGATTATAACCGCGCTATGGTCATCGGAAGTAGCACACTCGGCAAAGCAACCATGCAAACTATTCTACCTTTAGAAAACGAAGAAGAAAACTTTGTAAAAGTAACCATCAATAAATTCTACCGAATTACAGGTAAAAGCCATCAAAGTATCGGAGTAATTCCTGATGTTCAAGTTCCAGTAATTTATGAATCGATTATACAAAAAGAAAAGGATTATCCAACGGCCTTCAAAAACGATGTATTACCTACTTCGATTCGTTTTACTCCTTATGTAAAAAATAAATTAATTCATCAATTAACCAAAAACAGCCAGAAACGAGTGCTTACAGACTCTTATTTTAATAATGTTATTGCTTTGAACAAAAAAATTGATGAAGTAATAAAAAATCCAAACACAATAATTCCAATGCAAATTAATACTGTTTTTGAAGAACAAAAAGCAGTTACTACCCTATGGGAAAACATCAATGCTTTTAAAGACGAAAGTATCAATTTGAATGTAAAAAACTCTTCTTTCAACGAATCCCTTTTGGGGGTTTACCCTTCAGAAAGAACCGTCAAAGAAGCACAAATCAAGACATTAAAAAACAATCACTACTTAAACGAAGCCATCCATATTATAAACGACTACTTTGTTTTAAAATAATAAATTGTCGTGTAAAAATCAGGCAAAAGAATCCAAAATGAATTTGGTAAAATAAGGAATAACTGTATTTTTGCAATTCAAAATAAAAATAGAAATGGGAAGAGCTTTTGAATTCCGAAAAGGTAGAAAAATGAAACGTTGGTCTGCAATGGCCAAAGCTTTTACTAAAATAGGTAAAGATATTGTAATGGCCGTAAAAGAAGGCGGTCCAAATCCTGACGCCAACTCTAGACTAAGAGCCGTTATCCAGAATGCCAAGGCAGCTAATATGCCTAAAGAAAATGTAGAACGAGCTATTAAAAAAGCAACTGATAAAGACACGGCTAACTACAAAGAAGTTTTGTTTGAAGGGTACGCGCCTCACGGTATCGCAATTTTGATAGAAACTGCTACTGACAATAACAACAGAACTGTTGCCAACGTAAGAAGTTACTTCAACAAATGCAATGGTACTTTGGGTACTCAAGGATCAGTTGAATTTATGTTTGACCATACTTGTAATTTCAGAATTCCAAAAGAAGGTATCGACGCCGAAGAATTAGAATTAGAATTAATTGATTTTGGTGCCGAAGAAGTTTTTGAAGATGAAGACGGTATTTTAATTTACGCTCCATTTAGTAGTTTTGGAACCATTCAAAAAGAACTAGAAAACAGAAATTTAGACATCTTATCTTCTGGTTTTGAAAGGATTCCACAAATCACTAAAAAACTCACCGAAGCTGAAATGGCTGATGTAGAAAAATTGATTGAAAAACTTGAAGAAGATGATGACGTTATGAACGTGTATCACACCATGGAAGAATAAATCTAAAAGCAAAAAATAAAATCCGACAAATTGAATTGTCGGATTTTTTTTGGCACTATATTTGGCATCTCCAAAAAAGAGCCAAAATCAAATTTTAACCCCAGAAATTACATTAAGTATGAAGAAAACTACTCTTATCCTACTACTCCTTTTAATTATTAGTAGTTGTGGTGTAAAACAAACCCAACAATTAGTTAGTACCGGAAACTATGACGAAGCCATCAACAACGCTTTGGCTAACTTAAGAACCAACAAAGACAAAAAGGGAAAACAAGACTACATTTACCTACTCGAAGAAGCCTTTGCAAAAGCTAAAGAGAGAGACTTGAATACTATTCAAATGCTAAATATTGAATCCAATCCCAATCAAATCGAAAAGTTGTACAATTATTATGTTCAATTGCACGACCGCCAAGAAAAGATAAAACCAGTACTTCCTTTATTTTTAATAAAAGAAGGACGCAATGCTATTTTTCCTTTTGACAATTACAACAGCCAAATCGTATCTAGCAAAGCCGCACTAGCCGAATACTTGTACACAAAGGCACTACAATTGATGAAAACCAATATCAAAGTAAATTACAGAAATGCTTTTGAAGAATTGACTTATCTTAATAAAATTAGTCCAAATTACAAAGAAGTAAACCGATTATTAGATGAAGCCAAATTCAAAGGAACCGATTTTGTTTTGGTAAAAACCAAAAATGAAACCAATATGATTATTCCAGATCGTCTTCAAAGCGATTTGTTGGACTTCAGCACGTATCGTTTGAATAACCCTTGGATTGTATATCACAATGCACCTCAAAAAGGAACCAAATACGACTTTTCTATGATGATTCTGTTCCGAAACATTTTGGTATCACCAGAACAAATCAAAGAACGTGAATTCATCAAAGAACGCGATATTAAAGACGGATACAAAAAAGTAATCGATGCCAATGGTAAAGTAGTAGTAGACGAAAATGGCAAAGAGGTTTTGGTCGATAACTTCAAAAAAGTAACGGTTCAAATTTATGAATTCCGTCAACTTAAAACGTGTCAAGTAACCGCAAAGGTTGAATTTGTTTCAACAAAAGGAAATCAATTACTTCAATCCTACCCTGTTACTAGCGAGTTTGTTTTCGAAAACATTTATGCCACCTACAAAGGAGACCGAAGAGCATCAGAAGAAAGCTACTACCCTACATTTGATCGTAGAGCCGTTCCATTTCCAACTTCAGAACAAATGGTGTATGACGCAGGAGAGGATTTAAAGTCAAAAATCAAAGATATTATGAATACAAATCGATTCGAATAAGAAAAGTAGCTTTTCAAAAAACAATCCTTCCCCCTATTACCACAAAAAAAGTGATTTTGACTTTCAAAGTCACTTTTTTTGCTTTAAAAAATAAATTTTGTTGAAATTTAACAATTTTTAGCAAAATTTGATTTTTTATAAAATTTTATGTCGTAAATTTGCATCGATGAAAAATACAAGTTTACATATAACTTCTATCTCCCGGATAAATTTACTTGCTACTTCTCCCGAAGTGCGGATGCTATGCCTATAGTTTCCAAAAAAGTCTTTTCTATATTTTATCCTTTTTCATTTATACCATTTTGAAATCAAATCCATTTTTTAATGGAGTTTCAAATCTAACTGAAACTCAATATAATTTTATAAGTCACTACATTTCAATTATTTACAATAAAATAGTTGAAAAAAATGTGGTACTTTTAATAGCTCATTGACTATGATTGCTTTAAAAAAAAGAACCAAACGATTTTTAACCTCTAAATCGAATTCCGAAATGAATATTTCTATAGTAGTAGCACAAAAAGAGCACTATACTTTTGCTGCAGAAATTTGTGATACAATTGAAACCTCGGCCTTACAAAGAGGAACGGGAATAGCCAAAAGAACCCCAGAATACATCCAAAAGAAAATGGAAACCGAAAACGCGGTTATTGCCATAATCGATGGAAAATTTGCCGGTTTTTGCTATATCGAATCTTGGCAACACGGACAATTCGTAGCCCATTCAGGTTTGATTGTACACCCAGACTTTAGAAATTTAGGATTAGCCAAAAAAATCAAAACATTCGTTTTTGAGTATTCCCAACAAAAATACCCAGAAGCCAAGGTTTTCGGTATCACTACTGGATTAGCGGTAATGAAAATCAATTCCGATTTAGGATACAAACCCGTTCCTTTTTCGCAATTGACTACCGACCCAACATTCTGGAAAGGCTGTCAAACTTGTACCAATTTTGAAATCCTAAAAAGCAAAGACTACAAAATGTGTTTGTGTACCGGAATGCTGTATGACCCCAAAGAAAAACAAAAAAATCCGCCCAAACACCCGTTCAATGTCCGGATTTGGAATCGTTTGAAAGAAATCAAACAAGCCCTTTTCTTAAAAAAATAATAGTTCAAACAATTAAAATCAACGTTTTGTCAGACACAAAACATTAAAAGATATACAATGGAAAATAAAAAAGTAGTATTAGCCTATAGCGGAGGATTAGACACTTCGTACTGTTTAAAATATTTAAAAAACGAAAAAGGATTCGAAGTACATACCGTTTTAATCAACACGGGCGGATTTGATGAAACCGAACTCAAAGCCATCGAAGACAGAGCCTACGAATTAGGAAGCGCCAAACACGCCAACCTTACCATTCTAGACAAATATTACGACAAAGCCATCAAATACTTGATTTATGGCAACGTTCTAAAAAACAACACCTATCCGCTATCGGTAAGTGCCGAGCGTGTTTTTCAAGCTATCGAAGCCATAAAATACGCCAAATCTGTTGGAGCCACAGCTATTGCTCACGGAAGCACCGGAGCAGGAAATGACCAAATTCGTTTTGATTTAATTTTCCAAACCATCGCTCCCGAAATCGAAATCATCACCCCTATTCGTGATTTAAAACTATCCCGTCAGGAAGAAGTAGACTATTTATCCAAAAACGGAGTACATTATTCTTGGGAAAAAGCACAATATTCTATCAATAAAGGTCTTTGGGGAACTAGTGTGGGCGGAAAAGAAACCTTAACTTCAGGACAACCTTTACCAAGCGAAGCCTACCCTTCGCAATTGCAAAAAGAAGGTGAAGAGAAAGTAACTTTGGAATTCAAAAAAGGCGAATTGGTTGCCATAAATGGCAAAGCAGATAAACCTTCTAACAATATTGTGGCCTTAGAAAAATTGGCTAGCGCTTACGCCATCGGAAGAGACATTCACGTGGGCGACACCATTATCGGTATCAAAGGAAGAGTTGGTTTTGAGGCCGCAGCCCCATTAATCATCATCAAAGCGCACCATTTATTAGAAAAACATACCCTGGGAAAATGGCAACAATACTGGAAAGAACAACTGGGCAACTGGTACGGAATGCTATTCCACGAAGGGCAATTTTTGGACCCTGTGATGCGCAACATCGAAACATTCTTAGAAGACACGCAAAAAACAGTCAACGGAACCGTAACGGTTTCTTTAAAACCATATCATTTCAGCTTAGACGGCATAGAATCACCAAACGATTTAATGAACACCGGCTTCGGTCAATACGGCGAAATGAACAATGCTTGGACGTCTGATGATGCGAAAGGCTTTATCAAAATTCTAGGCAATGCGCAAAACATATTTTCATCTGTGAATAACGAAACTTACGAATAGTATAATTACTGTTTAGGAGCGAAAGTTCAGGCATTCTTGGTGACATTAGTTCCCGCTATCCGTTACACCCGAGCGAAGCGAACTGACGAAGTAATCTTTGCAGGCTGAACCCCAGCCCACAAAGGATTTCCACTACTATCGGGGCTAAAGAGGAAATAGTAGGATTTTCAGGTTTGTCCTGCAAGATTTTTTTCAAACCTTGTAGGTATTAAATAGCCTAAAACATACCTACAAGGTCAAAAAAAGACCTTGCAGGAAAAGCAACAAAACGCATTCAGTTTTACAACATATTTAAAAATAAAAATTATGATTAATGTTGGAATTATTGGCGGTTCGGGTTATACGGCTGGCGAACTCATCAGAATCTTGATGTTTCATCCCAACGCCAAGCTAGATTTTGTGTACAGCACCACCAATGCGGGAAAACCCCTTTCGGTAGCGCATCAAGATGTGTTGGGCGATATTGAAATGAATTTTACAGACACCATCAACCCCAATGTAAACGTAGTGTTTCTATGTCTTGGTCACGGCAAATCCAAAGCCTTTTTATCCGAAAATACATTTGCCAGCCATACCAAGATCATTGATTTAGGCAACGATTTCAGGTTGAAAAAAGACGAAGTGTTTGAGGGTAAAAAATTCATATACGGCTTACCAGAACTGAACAAAAAAGCCATTAAAAATGGACAATTCATCGCTAATCCTGGCTGTTTTGCCACCGCTATTCAATTGGCTTTACTGCCTTTAGCGGAAGCTAAATTGCTCAATAGCGATGTGCATATCAATGCCACAACGGGAAGTACAGGAGCTGGAGTGAGTCTTTCTGAAACCTCACATTTTAGTTGGAGAAACAACAACATGTCGCATTACAAAGCTTTTGAACACCAACATTTGGGAGAAATTGGCGAGAGTTTGCACCAAGTACAAGAAGATTTCAACAACGAATTGCTTTTCATCCCCAACAGAGGCGATTTCCCAAGAGGGATTTTTGCCACACTGTACACCCATTGTGAGGAAAGTTTAGAGGATGTTGTGACCAAATATGAAGCCTTTTACAAAAACGAACCGTTTGTAACAGTTACCACTACCAACATTAATTTAAAACAAGTGGTTCAAACCAACAAATGCATCATTAGTTTGATGAAAAAAGGCAACCGAATTTTGATTACTTCGATTATCGATAACTTAGTCAAAGGCGCCTCAGGTCAAGCCATTCAAAATATGAACTTACTCTTTGGACTCGACGAAAGTACCGGATTGCATTTGAAACCAAGTGGATTTTAGAAAAAATTGTTTCAAGTTTAAAAGTTTAAAGTTGCTCGTGTAACCTTAAACCTTAAACTTTAAACCATAAACAAAAAACAACAATGAACCTATTCGACGTTTACCCATTATACAACATCACACCTGTAAAAGCAGTAGACTGTACCATTACAGATGAAAACGGTGTAGAATATTTAGATTTATACAGCGGCCACGGAGTCATCTCCATTGGGCACACCCAACCGCATTATGTGGCGAAAGTAAAAGAACAATTGGACAATATTGGATTCTATTCTAATGCTATCCAAAATCCACTTCAAGTAGAATTAGCCCAAAAACTAGGCGAATTATCAGGTTATGATGACTATTCCTTGTTTTTGTGCAGCTCAGGCGCCGAAGCCAATGAAAATGCATTAAAATTAGCCTCTTTTCACAACGGAAAATCGAGAGTGATTGCTTTCGATAACTCCTTTCACGGAAGAACATCGGCAGCAGTAGCGGTAACCGATAACAAAAAAATTGTGGCTCCCATTAATGCGCAACAAGTGGTTACTTTTTTACCACTAAACCAAATTGATTTGGTAAAAACCGAATTACAAAAAGGCGATGTGTGCACCGTGATTATAGAAGGCATTCAAGGCGTGGGTGGTTTAGATGAAGGCACTACTGAATTTTTCCAAGCCTTAGAAAAACTGTGCAAACAATACGAAGCGGTTTTGATTCTAGACGAAGTACAATCGGGTTATGGAAGAAGCGGGAAGTTTTTTGCACATCAATACCATAACATCAAAGCGGATATTATTTGTTTGGCCAAAGGAATGGGCAACGGTTTCCCAATTGGAGGAATTTTGATTGCACCGCATTTCAAAGCGAGTTATGGCTTGCTAGGTACTACTTTTGGTGGAAGTCATTTGGCTTGTGCTGCTGGAATTGCCGTTTTGGATGTCATCAAGAGTGAGAAGTTAATGGATAATGTAAACGCCGTTAGCGAGTACTTTATGAAAGCCATCCAACAAGTACCTGAAATCATCAAAGTAAAAGGAAAAGGATTGATGCTGGGGGTAGAATTTGATTTTGATGTAAGTGCCTTACGCAAGAAAATGATTGTAGAAAAACATATTTTTACGGGTAGCGCTAATAATAAAAATTTGTTGAGAATTTTACCGCCCTTGACCATTACCACAACAGCAATTGATACCTTTATCACGGCCTTAAAAGAGTCGTTGGTCGAATTGAAATAGACTTTTTATTCAATGGCTTGTGGTTTAAACCAAAGGCTATAGAATAAAAAAGGGCACGCCCAAAAAATTAACTAACCAAAAACTATGAATACACTACTAACCATCGAAAAAAGAAACGCCGTTTTAACCACGATGGCGGCTTTGCTAGCGCAGGAAAGAACGGCGTTGAAAAGTAGCAACCAACAGGATTTAGCCAATTATTCTGGAGAAGATTTGGCGATGGAAAAACGTTTGTTGGTCGATGATGCCAAAATTGACGGTATGATTTTGTCTTTGCAACAATTGGCCAATCAAGAAGACCCCGTGGGAAAAGTACGTTTTGAATTTGTTCACGATAATGGTCTCAAAATTTATAACAAAACGGCTGCATTTGGCACTATTTTAATTATTTATGAGTCACGACCTGATGTAACCGTTGAAGCGGGTGGTATTGCCTTTAAATCAGGAAATAAAATTCTTTTAAAAGGCGGAAAAGAATCCTTACTGTCGAATCAAAAGATTGTTAGTCTGTGGCATCAAGCGTTAGAAAGCAATGGTGTAGCAACGGATTGGGTAGAATACCTGAATTACGATAGATCACAAACCCAAGCTTTTTTGGAAAAACCAACGCAAAAAGTTGATTTGATTGTACCCCGTGGCGGAGAAAAACTGATTGAATTTACTAAAAAACACGCAACCTGTCCGGTGATTGTGAGTGGTCGTGGAAATAACTTTGTGTACGTAAGTGCTGATGCTGACTTAGATAAAGCAATGTCAGTTATAATTAATGCAAAGACCTCAAATATATCCGTTTGCAATGCTTTAGATAAAGTAATAATTGATATTAATTTACCGAATTGGGAAAGTTTTGCAAACCAATTAGTCCGTGCTTTACAAGAACGAAAAGTGATTGTTTTGGGCGACGCTACAATTGCTAGCGCTACTCAAATTCAACAAATCGAATCAGACGAAATTTGGTATGAAGAATTTTTGGATTACAAGATTGTAATTGGCACTGTTTCTTCTAATCAAGAAGCAATAGCTAAAATCAATAAATATTGCGGTGGTCACTCAGCTGCTATCATCACCGAAAGTGAAACTACTGCCCAAGAATTTATGGATAATGTTGACGCCTCATCTGTTTATCATAATGCTTCGACTCGTTTTACCGACGGAGGGCAATTTGGTTTAGGTGGAGAACTCGCTATCAGCACAGACAAATTACACCAACGTGGCCCTATTGGTTTACAACATTTGGTCACCAACAAATGGTATGTTTACGGAGAAGGACAAGTCAGATAAGATGGCAGAATTGAGATTATAGATTTTAGACGAAAGATTTGCGAACGTTGCGTTTTAATCGTTCCAATTATAAAAAAAATTGCGCCCTTTGCGGTTAAAAAAGATGACAAAAAAAAGAATATTATTAAAATTAGGCAGCAATACCTTAACCAAGGAAACCAATCATATTTCGAGAGGAAAGATTGAGGATATTGGAATGCAAATTGCTGCCCTACAAGACCAATACGAGTTCATTATTGTAAGTTCTGGGGCGATTGCCGCTGCCAAACAGTTTGTAAAACTTGACAATAATGATCAAGAAGTGTTTGTAAAACAAGCCTTAGCCTCCATAGGGCAACCCCATTTGATGCGTATTTACCACGAAAATTTCAGCGATTTAGGATTGCATATTTCTCAATGTCTCCTCTCCTATTCTGATTTTGAAAAAGAACAATCCAAAGACAATATCGTGAACACCATCAATGTGTTGGTCAAAAACAACTACATCCCCATCATCAATGAAAATGACACGGTAGCGACAGACGAAATTAAGTTTGGCGACAATGATAAATTAGCCGCTTTAGCAGCCGTATTACTAGATGTAGATATTTTGATTATTGCCACCAATACTAATGGAATTTACACTAAAGCTTCTATCAACGATGCACTTCCATCAACGATAGAACTAGTAACCGATTTGTCTTTGCTTGAAAAAGAAATAGGCGATAAAAAATCGTCTCACGGAACTGGAGGTATGCAATCTAAAATAGAATCGGCAGCAATTGCAAAAAAAGCCAATATTGAGACTTGGATTGTGAATGGCCTAGAGGATGATTTTATGCGGAAAGCGCTGCGGAATGAAATCCCTTTCACTAAAATTATTTAACTTAGAGCCACTAAAAATCACAAACTACAAATCCGCTTATTCAGCATTCTAATAAAGATAAAGCTATGAATTACACCTCAATAAAAGAAATCGATTCGCTAAAAAAATGGGTAAAACAAGCCCTTAAAATAAAGAAAGACCCTTTAAAAAAACAATCACTAGGCAAAAACAAAACCTTAGTGATGCTATTTTTCAATCCAAGTTTGAGAACGCGTTTAAGTACTCAAAAAGCGGCCATCAATCTAGGAATGAACGTGATGGTGATGAATTTTGGCGCTGAAGGTTGGACTTTAGAATTCGAAGACGGTACCGTAATGGACCAAGGCGCCTCAGAGCATATCAAAGAAGCCGCCGAAGTTGTTTCACAATATTGCGACATTATTGCCATCAGAGCTTTTGCAGGCCTTACCGATCGTGAAAAAGATTATGCCGAAACGGTAATGAATGGTTTTGTAAAATACGCTACAGTACCTATTGTTAATATGGAAAGTGCTACGGGTCACCCGCTACAATCCTTGGCCGATGCAATAACCATGGCCGAATTCAAAACCAAACACAGACCCAAAGTAGTGCTGACTTGGGCACCGCACCCAAAAGCATTGCCTCAGGCCGTAGCCAATTCGTTTGTAGAAATGATGCAACTGCAAAAAGATATGGATTTTGTAATTACGCATCCGGAAGGTTATGAATTGAATCCCGAAATCACCAAAGATTCGGTTATTGAATACGATCAAAACAAAGCTTTTGAAAATGCTGATTTTATATATGCTAAAAACTGGAGTAATTACACCGACTACGGTAAAGTAACCAATATGGATAAAAATTGGACCGTGACGGCCGATAAAATGAAATTAACTAATAATGCTAAATTTATGCATTGCTTGCCGGTGAGAAGAAATATGATTGTAGCAGACGAAGTGATTGATGGTAAAGATTCCATAGTAATTCAACAAGCTAACAACAGAACTTATTCAGCTCAATTAGTTTTGCAAAAAATACTAAAAAGGCTTCCTGATGAAAACCATAGTTTGGACTATTAAACTAAAAAAATGGAACAACTTACAATAGTAAAAATCGGAGGTAATATCATTGATAACCCAGCCGAACTACAACAATTTATTGCCGATTTTTCAAAAATTGAAGGCTATAAAGTGTTGGTGCACGGTGGAGGAAAATCAGCTACCAAAATGGCGAAAAGTATTGGTTTAGTCCCTCAAATGATTGATGGAAGACGCATCACCGACCAACCTATGCTAGACGTTGTGGTGATGATTTATGCAGGCGAAATCAACAAAAATATTGTAGCACAATTACAAGCAAATGAAACCAATGCTATGGGCTTTTCTGGCGCAGATGGCAACTTGATTCAATCCACCAAAAGAAACCATCCTACTATTGATTACGGTTTTGTGGGCGATGTACAAAAAGTAAACATCCCCCTGCTTGAAACATTGATAAAAAACGAAATTACCCCTGTGTTTTGTGCTATTACACACGACAAACAAGGACAATTATTAAACACAAACGCTGATACGATTGCTAGTGAATTAGCCATTGGTTTGTCGGAAGTATTTGAAGTCACTTTGACGTATTGCTTCGAAAAATCGGGTGTTTTGTATGATGCTGATGATGATACTTCCGTAATTGAAAACATCAATAAGGAATTGTATGATAAATTAAAAACAGAAGGCGCCATACATTCAGGGATGATTCCAAAACTAGACAATTGCTTTAACAGCTTGTCCAAAGGCGTTCATAAAATAAAAATAGGACATCACAAACTATTGAAAGACAACAACGTACTTTGTACGAGTATAACATTATAGATTACTAACAACCCTTACAGAAATCAAAACTCTGAAAGGGTTAAATTAAAAATTTTGAAAACCATTACAACACTTACACAAGAAGCCATCGCCTTACTAAAAGCATTGATTGCGACTCCTTCCTTTTCTAGCGAAGAAGCACAAACTGCGCTTTTGATAGAGCAATGGTTCCAACAAAATAACATTCCTTTTGAGCGGGAAAACAATAATATTTGGGCGTATAATCAACATTTTGATGCGGCTAAACCTACCCTTTTACTGAACTCGCATCACGATACCGTAAAACCCAATCAAGGATATACCAACGATCCATTTGAACCTATCGAAAAAGACGGGAAATTATTTGGACTTGGAAGCAACGATGCGGGAGGATGTTTAGTGGCTTTATTGGCCACTTTTGTTCATTTTTATGCTCAAGAAAATTTGCCTTACAATTTGGTTATGGTCGCTTCTGCAGAAGAAGAAAGCAGTGGTAAAAACGGGCTGAATAGCGTACTACAACATTTGCCAGAAATTGATTGCGCCATTGTGGGCGAACCTACCTTAATGCAATTGGCCATTGCCGAAAAAGGACTTTTGGTTTTGGATGTAGTCGTAAAAGGTACCGCAAGTCACGCAGCACATCATAATCCTGACAATCCGATTTACAATGCTATGCCAATCATCAGTTGGTTTAACAGTTACCAATTCGAAAAAATATCAGAAGTTTTAGGGCCTGTAAAAATGACGGTTACCCAAATCAACGCTGGAAAACAGCACAATGTAGTACCAGCAGAATGTCATTTGGTAGTCGATATTCGAGTAAACGATTGTTATACCAATGCAGAAATATTAGACGCAGTTCGTCAACAAGTGAAAGCTGAGATTACACCGCGTTCTATGCATCTAAATGCTTCTTCTATTCCTCTTTCACACGGATTAGTACAAGCAGGAATCGCCTTGGGACGAACTACCTATGGATCTCCTACGCTTTCGGACCAATCGGTGTTGAGTTGCCAGTCGTTAAAACTAGGTCCAGGAGAAACCCTGCGGTCACACTCGGCAGACGAATTCATTTACATCAATGAAATCGAAGAAGGAATTGAATTGTACATTAAAATATTGACAGATTTTTTTAGGAGCTAATCCCGCTATCCGTTACAATCTTTTATGGCGAACCCCGCCATAAAAGGATTTTCACTACTATCGGGGCTAGAAATAAAATAAAACGAGAACATAAATCTAAACAAGACACTTTGCGAACCTCTGTTCACTTTTGTAGTGCTTTGTGAAAAATATAATAATATGAAACTCTGGGAAAAAGGAATACCAACCGACAAGCAAATCGAACATTTTACGGTAGGAAATGACCGTGAACTCGATTTGGTTTTGGCCAAATACGATGCTTTAGGTTCTATCGCTCACGCTAAAATGTTGGCTCAAATAGGATTATTGAATGCAACAGAAGCTGATGATTTAGTTTTGGCCTTACAAGATATAATCACAACTATCGAAAAAGGAGATTTCGAAATTGAAGACAGTTTTGAAGACGTACATTCCAAAATAGAATACTTATTGACTGAAAAATTAGGCGATGCTGGTAAAAAAATACACACAGCACGTTCTCGAAATGACCAAGTATTAGTAGATGTCAATTTATATTTAAAAGATGTGGTTATAGCACTCAAAGAACAAGTAAAAACGCTTTTCGATTTGTTGATGGAATCCGCTGAACAGTATCAAAATGTGCTGTTGCCAGGTTATACGCATTTACAAATTGCTATGCCCTCTTCCTTTGGTATGTGGTTTTCTGCTTACGCCGAAACTTTAATAGACGATATCACGATGTTGAACGCCGCCTTGAAAGTGGTAGATCAAAATCCGTTAGGCTCTGCCGCAGGCTATGGCAGCTCCTTCCCTATCAACCGAACCTTTACTACTCAGGAATTAGGCTTTGCTACTTTAAAATTCAATTCGGTAGCAGCACAAATGAGCCGTGGCAAATCCGAAAAAACAGTCGCTTTTGCTATGAGTAGCGTGGCTGCAACTTTAGCAAAATTCTCTATGGACGTGTGTCTATATATGAGCCAAAACTTTGATTTTATTAGTTTGCCAGCACATCTAACCACTGGTTCAAGCATTATGCCTCATAAAAAAAACCCAGATGTTTTTGAACTAATCCGTGGAAAATGTAATAAAATTCAAGCTTTACCTTATGAAATCACTTTAATCACTAATAACCTTCCTAGTGGCTATCACCGTGAGTTTCAATTATTGAAAGAAGGATTATTTCCCGCTATCCAAAATCTAAAAGCCTGTTTGGATATTGCCATTTTTTCCATCAAAGACATTAAGGTAAAAGACAACATTCTAGCCGACCCAAAATACAATTATCTATTTACCGTAGACACTTTAAACGAAATGGTGGTAGCTGGAATGCCTTTTAGAGACGCCTACAAAGCTGTGGCAGAACAATTAGGAAATGGTACTTACGAATCACCAAAAGCCACCCAACACACGCACGAAGGAAGTATTAATAATTTGTGTTTGAAGGAAATTAAAGAAAAAATGCAAAACGCTTTTTAGAAAAGATACGCTAATAGCTCAAGCCGTTCTACTTTTTGTTAGAACGGCTTTTTTTTGTGCTCTTTGAAAATAGTAAGCAGAATAAGAAGACTTTTAACGTGACTTCAAAACAAATATCTTATTTTTGATTAAGCCAGAATCCAAATTATGAAAACAAAAACTTACAAGAGTAAAATCGCAACTGCTTTGCTAGAAAAAGGCTTTATGACCAATAAACAACTAGATGCCATTGAAGAATATCAAAATCTAGGTATTTTTTCTTTGCACACAGAATTAAGACTTTTACTTTATTTATCCGTGTTGCTCTTTACTTCAGGTATTGGAACTTTAATCTATCAAAACATTGACTCTATTGGTCACGATGCGATAATCATTTGTCTTTTTTTGCTAATTGCTGTTAGTCTCTATTTTTGTTTCAAAAAAGCTAAAGGATTTCACAAAGAAGAAGTTGCCTTTGATAATCCAATCTATGACTATTTAGTCTTACTTGTTTCCATTCTAAGTTGTATTTTCATTGGGTATCTACAATTTCAATATACGCTTTTTGGAGAAAATTATGGAATAGCCACGCTTGTCCCCACTATTCTTAGCTTTTGTTATGCCTATTATTTTGATAACAAAAGTGTCCTTAGCATTGCAGTTTCCGGTCTCGCAGCTTGTATCGGTCTGACTGTAACTCCGCAGAAAGTTCTAGATACCGAATTTTATTCCAATGATACCCTAGCTTTTTCAGCTATTGGATTAGGACTATTGCTCATTGGGTTGACCATTTACAGTTCAAAAAACAAATTGAAAATGCATTTTAATTTGATTTATCTCACTTTCGCTCTACATCTAATCTGTATTGCTACAATTAGCAAACTTTTAGAAAAAGAAGTTCCATTATGTTTTCTATTTGCCTTGCTTTTAGGAGGAGCTACTTATTACTTTTACAAAGTAAGTAAAGAATATGATGCCGTTTCACTTTTTGTATTTGCTTTACTTTACGGTTATGTTGGCTTCAATGTGCTTTTATTCAAAGTAATTGACACTATTGATTTTAATGGATTCTGGGAACTTTTGATGTATCTGTTTCCTGCTTATTTCATCAGCTCTATCTATTTATTCATTCAATCTATAAAAAAGTTCAACCAACAAAAAGACAAGTAAAATGATAGCTTACGACGAAAATAAATTAACGAATATCGTTTTACTTGAAGAAACAGATACTTTTTTGAATGCTGGTTTTATCACTCAAGAACAAGCCGAATGTATAAAAAACAATTCACCTGTTTTTAAATCACAAAATAACCTACTTCTTCGCTTAGCGTTTTTCATCCTTGGAAGCTTCCTTTATGCTTCAATTTGCGGCACTATATCAATCATTGGAATGCAAATTGGGGAATCCTATTTCCAATTTTGTTTTTATATTTTTGCCATAATAGGATGGGCAGGTGCTGAATTTTTAGCCCGAGAAAACTATAAAAATTATGGTATTGACGACGCTTTCATTTTAGGTAGCCTCTTAAATCTTGGCATAGCCATTGGCTTCAATTCAGATCAATTTGAAGTAATCATATCAATCCTTCTAGCTATAGCCTCTCTTTTATTATACAAAAGGTTCATGCACAATATCTCACTTCTAATCTTTTGCCTCGCTACAAGTGCTACTTTTTTCTATACTTTATTAGAGTTAGGAACCATTGGTAAAACCATCTTACCATTTGCTACCCTGCTTTTGGGAACAACCTTTTATTTTTTTACCAAAAGAAAATTAACTCGATTAGAAATCATTTTTTATCATAAAGGATTAATTCTCGCTAATAGTTTTTGCTTGTTTCTAATCTACCTTTCTTGCAACTATTTTGTAGTAAGAGAACTCTCAGCTGCATTACTTGGAACACAAGTAGAACCAAATCAAGACATCCCATTCTCGTTGTTCTTTTATACCTTCACTGTTAGTATACCAATTATTTATTTGATACTAGCTCTAAAAACCAAAGACCGAATTTTGTTATGGATTGCTGTCCTTTGCGTAGCCCTTTCAATTTTCACGATTCGATATTATTATTCGGTTTTTCCAATCGAAATTGCAATTACCCTAGGAGGTTTTTTACTTTTTATTATTGCCTATTTTTCAATTCAGAAGTTAAAAAACAAAACCAGCGGAATCACTTTTGAAGTGGATAAATTAACACACAAAAAAGATCTTATAAACGCAGAAGCTTTAGTGGCTGTCGCAACTTTTGGCATAAAACCGGAAACCAAAATAGAGGAATCTCCCATTAAATTTGGAGGTGGTGATTATAGCGGTGGTGGTGCTTCTGGAAATTTTTAAATAAAAAAAGCACTCTTTTAAAATTTTAAAAGAGTGCTTTTTGTTAATTATTCAATTGTAATCGCATCATAATATCGGTCTGCTCATCATCGCCTAACTTAAAAATGTGCTGGTCAAAGGGCACAAAACCATTTTTGGTATAAAAACGAAGCGCTCTGAGATTTTTTTCCCAAACACCTAGCCAGACATACGCAAGTCCTTTTGATTTGGCAACCGTTATGGCTTTATCATAAAGTAATTGCCCAACACCCTTGCCATGAAAGGCATTGACAACATAAATACGCTCAATTTCAAGCGCTAGAATATCTTTCAACTCTGTTTGAGCCTTTCCAAAATTGATTTTCAAATATCCAATGATGTCGTTTTCATAAGTCGCAAAATAGAATTCAGAATTATTGTTTTGATACTCTGACGTAAGTTTTTCAATAGAAAAACCTTCCTCCAAATAGATTTTCATGTTTGCTTCTGAATTAAAATCAGAAAACGTCTTGCGAAAAGTCTGTTGTCCTATTTTTTGCAAAGCACCCATTTGATGCGGCTGCACTTTATCAATTGAAATAACATCCATAAAGAAAATGGAATTTAATCATGTACTTATTCAACTATTTTTTTCAAAACTCCAGCATCTATATCACTATGCGAAGCGTTATAAATCGCCTTACCATTCTTTATCAAAAGCAGTTGAGGCGATTGATGTTGCACGCCAAAACGAGCAGCAATTTCATTCGAAATCTCACGATACGTAATTAAATCCAAAAAATAAGCATCGATACTATCGTGCAGTTCAAACGCATTTTCAAACTGTTTCAAGGCAAATCGGCTAATACTACAACGCGTACTGTGCTTGAAGATAAGTACAGGTTTTTCATTAGAATGCGCCGTTAACTCGTCCAATTGTCCCATCAATTGCAAGGGTATCCAATTGACTTTACTAACCGATTCTTTTTTTTCTTCTGAACTACCGAATAAGGAATTAAATAGGCTCATTTTGTCTCTTTTTATGTCTTTTTGTCGTTAAATAATACTCAAAATCAAACAAAAACAGTCAAAATGTCCGTAAATTTATATTGGAACACCATTTGACGATTTTCAACAAAAATAAACATTTACAACAAACAATAATCATCAAATCTATCAATCATGAACATTAACAAATTTACCATTAAATCCCAAGAGGCCATTCAGCACTCCCAACAATTGGTGCAAAGCCTAGGGCAACAACAAATAGAAAACGAACATATTTTCAAAGCTATTTTTGAAGTAGACGAAAATGTAGCACCTTTTCTTTTGAAAAAACTAAACGTAAACGTGCCTTTGTTTCTTCAAATTTTAGATAGTCAAATTCAAAATTTCCCCAAAGTAACAGGTGGCGAAATTCAATTATCTAGAAGTGCAAACACAGCACTTAACGAGGCCGAAATCATTGCCAAAAAAATGAACGATGAATTCGTTAGCATTGAGCATTTAATCCTAGCCATTTTTGGTTCTAAAAGTAAAGTCGCCCAAATTCTAAAAGACCAAGGTGTGACTGAAAAAGGACTAAAAGCGGCTATCGACGAATTGCGTAAAGGCGAACGAGTAACCTCGGCCTCGGCAGAAGAAACCTATAATTCCTTGAGTAAATATGCAAAAAACTTAAACGAGTTAGCTAAAACCGGCAAATTAGACCCTGTAATTGGTCGTGACGAAGAAATTCGTCGTGTTCTTCAAATTTTGACTAGAAGAACCAAAAACAATCCAATGCTCGTGGGAGAACCAGGAGTGGGTAAAACGGCTATCGCCGAAGGTTTGGCGCACCGAATTGTAGCAGGTGATGTTCCCGAAAACTTAAAGAACAAAATTGTGTTCTCACTCGACATGGGTGCTCTGATTGCAGGAGCTAAATACAAAGGAGAATTTGAAGAACGTTTGAAATCGGTAGTGAAAGAAGTTATCGCTTCGGAAGGAGATATCGTTTTATTCATAGACGAAATTCACACATTGGTAGGAGCTGGTGGTGGCGAAGGTGCGATGGATGCTGCCAATATCTTGAAACCAGCTTTGGCGCGTGGCGAATTACGTGCCATTGGTGCAACCACTTTGGATGAATTCCAAAAATATTTTGAAAAAGACAAGGCCTTAGAACGTCGTTTTCAAAAAGTAATGGTGGAAGAACCCGATACCGAAAGCGCTATTTCAATTTTACGAGGTATCAAAGAAAAATACGAAACACATCATCAAGTTCAAATTAAAGACGAAGCGATAATTGCTTCGGTTGAATTGTCACAACGATACATTTCTAACCGATTTTTACCGGATAAAGCCATCGATTTGATGGACGAAGCGGCATCGAAATTACGCATGGAAATTAACTCCAAACCCGAAGAACTCGATGTCTTGGATCGTAAAATCATGCAACTTGAAATTGAAATCGAAGCCATCAAACGTGAAAAAGACGAAAGCAAGTTGAAAGTTTTAGGCTTGGATTTGGCCAATTTAAAAGAAGAACGCAACGAAATTTTTGCCAAATGGAAATCTGAAAAAGATATTGTAGATAACATACAATTGGTAAAAACAGAAATCGAAAACTTCAAGTACGAAGCAGAACGCGCCGAACGTGAAGGCGATTATGGTAAAGTAGCGGAGATTCGTTACGGTAAAATCAAAGAAGCGCAAGAAAAATTAGCAAATCTTACGCATCAATTACAAGAAAATCAATCCGGAACTTCTTTGATTAAAGAAGAAGTAACGCGAGAAGATATTGCCGAAGTTGTAGCCAAATGGACCGGAATTCCTGTCATGAAAATGCTACAAGGCGAACGCGAAAAACTATTGAAATTAGAAGATGAATTACACAAACGTGTGGTAGGACAAGAAGAAGCCATCGAGGCTGTGAGTGATGCGGTTCGTAGAAGTCGCGCAGGTTTGCAGGATATGAAAAAACCCGTAGGAACCTTCCTTTTCTTGGGAACCACTGGTGTGGGTAAAACCGAGTTGGCCAAAGCCTTGGCAGAATACCTCTTCGACGACGAGAATGCCATGACCCGCATCGATATGAGCGAATACCAAGAACGCCACAGCGTAAGCCGATTGGTTGGAGCGCCTCCAGGGTATGTAGGTTATGACGAAGGAGGACAATTGACCGAAGCCGTGCGAAGAAAACCGTATTCTGTAATTCTGCTTGACGAAATAGAAAAAGCGCATCCTGACACCTTCAATATCTTGCTACAAGTGCTGGACGAAGGTCGTTTAACAGACAATAAAGGACGCTTGGCCGACTTCAAGAACACAATTATCATCATGACCTCGAATATGGGAAGCCAAATTATTCAAGATAAATTCGAAAATTTAAAAGGAAGTATCGAAGCTGCTACCGAAGCCGCCAAAGTAGAAGTATTGGGATTACTCAAACAAACGGTTCGTCCAGAATTCATCAACCGTATCGACGAAATCGTGATGTTTACACCGTTGACCAACGCTAATATCGCTCAAATCGTAGGTTTACAACTAAAAAGCGTGATCAAAATGTTGGCACAACAAGGCATCACCATGGACGCTACTCCCGAAGCGATAGACTATTTATCGAAAAAAGGATACGATCCTCAATTTGGTGCAAGACCAGTAAAACGTGTTATTCAGCGTGAAGTGCTCAACGAATTATCGAAAGAAATTCTGTCAGGCAAAATCACCACCGACAGCATCGTTTTGATCGACGCCTTCGATAACCAACTTGTTTTTAGAAATCAAACCGAGTTGGTACATTAATCAAAAACACACAAAACCTTTCTAAGTTTTAAACAACGAAAGAATTCAAACACCAGTCGAAAGATTGGTGTTTTTTTTTTTTTTTTTTGCGGAGCAGCACCAACTTTTTTCACAATAACTTCCCCTCCCGCTGTCCGCTATATCTTTTATGCCGAACACCGGCATAAAAGGATATTTGCTCCCATCCTTTAGATTTGCTAAATAAATTTAGAGTACTTTTAATCAACAACCAAACTGACAAAGTGAACCTTATCTTCCATCAAAGTTAGCTACTTATGCCCCGATTAGGACTTTGTCAGTT
>NZ_JBVHCY010000016.1:0-11811 GCF_057922445.1 Flavobacterium sp. UM26
AACTAAAACCCTTTCAGAGACAAGTGCTTTGAAAGGGTTTTTCTTTTGCAGATAAATTGGTAAATCGGTTACAAGTTTGCGTGGCTTGGGTAATTCTTTGTGGACTTTGTGGTTCAATTTTTTGCTATGGCTCAAACATAATTTTTTTTAAATCAAGAATATGATTCAGTAATGAACTAATTGTTTTTATGATTTATCTCGACCAATTTTGAGTACTCAGTAAAAATAATCCACTCTTTTTGAATTATCATGATTTAAGTTTATTGTTGCTTTTTTTACTTGTGCAGCAATCATTATTACTTACATTTGCTGGCGACTTTGAATGGTAAATAGTTGGTTTTTTGAATTCCTTTTACCATGTTTAAGTTTTTAAAAAAGCTAACTATTTTTTATGAAGAGAATTTTACTTTTTGTGTTGTTATTGATGATTCAATTGGTGTATGGACAAAAAACTTGGAATGGTAGTACAAGTTCTTCCTGGGATATACCTACTAATTGGTCTCCTAATGGTATTCCTACCAATACAGATGACGTTACCATTCCTACAGGTATGCCTAATGCGCCCATAGTTTCTGTTGCAACAGCAACATGTAGGAATCTAACAATAAATTCTGGAGCGGTTTTGACCGTTTCTCAAGCAATAACCGTTAGTGGGACTACTGCTGTTAATGGTACTTTAATTATTGGTTCAACTACAGGAACAAAAATATTTACCGGCAACGTTGCTATAAGCGGTTCATGGAATAATTCAGCAAATTCTGCCATAACTTTCAGAGGAGGAATTGCAAATGGTGGAACTTTTGCTTCAGGTACAGGCGTCCAAACATTTGATACTAATACTCAGGCAATTTCCGGAAATATTACAATAACTAATGTAACTGTAACAGGTATTGGGTTGACTAATAACGGGATTCTTACTATTTCTGGAACACTTATTGGTACGGGAAGTTTAACTAATACTACAACAAGAACACTTACAATTAACGGTGCTGGTATCACAACACTCTCTAATGCTGGTACTATGACTGTTGGGGGGACTGGGGCTATCACTACTGCATTAGCTAATTTTACCAATACTGGAACACTTAATCTTAATGGCACAGGTACTATAACAGGAATTACAAATAACGGTACTGTTAACTTAGGAAGTTTAGGTACTATTACTACATTTGATAATGCTTCTGGTACAAGTGTTTTACAAATTACAGCTGCTTCACCTGCTATCACTACACTTAATGCTACAGCTACAAATAATATTGTAAATTATAACGGTACAAATCAATCCGTTATCGGTACTACTTACAGTAATTTGACGCTTTCGGGTACTGGCATTAAGACAGCTGCGGGTAACTTAACTGTAAATGGTACTCTGACTACAACAGGCGGTATAAGTCTTACTATGGGAACTAATCAGTTGTTGGGAACACTTGCTGCAATAAGCAATAGTGGTACTATTCAAACTCAAAATACTTCTACAACACCAATTCCTACCGGAAAAACATGGGGAGGAACCGTACAGTTTAGTGGCGTCGCCCAGACGGTTAGTGCTGGGACTTATAATAATTTGACACTTTCTGGGAGTGGTATAAAAACATTTGCAGCCAATACTGTCATAAACAATATAACTTCAATTGCGACTGGTGTTCAAGCGAATTTGAATACCATAACTACTCATACAGCAGGAGCTCTTGTCTTGAATGGTGTTAATCAAGTTGGTGGCACATGGGGAACTTCGACTTCTGGGGCTACTAATTCTAATAACACTTTTTTTACAGGTACGGGCAGAATAACTGTTCCTAATAATTCTGTTATTGACAATAATTTTGCGTCTTACAGTAATACTTCGGCTGATGTTTTTGCTTCTGTAGGAGAATATACAGGTCCTTTGACATTAACAGCTCCGAATGGTTTCGTTTTTATCAATACTAAGTTTGCTAGTTATGGAACTCCCAGTGGGGCTTTTCCTAACTTCACAATAGGAAGTTGTCATGCTGTTAATAGTCGTTCTGTAACTACTGGATTGTTAGGGAATACTACTGCAACAATCCCTGCTGGCGGTGTTTCATTTAATTCAGTTTTTGGAGATCCATGTGTAGGTACAGTAAAAAGATATTATGTTCAAGCAACTTATACACAACCTATTTGTTCTGGAACTAGTCCTGGTATTATAACAGGTTCTACTCCTACGGGAGGTAATGGGACTTACACCTATTTATGGGAACAAAGTTCAAGTGTTAATGGTGCTTATACAACAGTTTCCGGAATAAGTAATGCTAAAGATTATACACCAGGAACACTCACTGCTACAACATATTATAGAAGAACAGTAACTTCGGGTGTTTATACCGATGCTACGATAGTAATCGTACCAGTCGTAACAGCTCCATCTACTGCACCTACTATTTCAGCTTTATGTTCAAACAGTACATTGTCAGTGCCAGTTTCATCCATTCCAGGGACATACGTAGAATGGTTCTCAGGGACATGCGGAAGTGCAGTAATTGCCACAGGGACTACTTTTAACCCCACTGTTGGAGGGACTTATTTTGCTCGCTATACCAATCGTTGTGGGAGCTCTCCATGTGGTAGTTTTAACGTAACTGTAGCGCCAACTAACTCTGTTGTTGTTACGCCTACAAATCCTAGTTCAATTTGTATTACAAATCTTGATCAAATGGTTGGATTACCTTATACGGCTAGCGGAACACCTAATACGTATAGTATCACTTGGTCCCCAAATGGATATTTGATTGATATTGTCAATAGAAGTTTACCAAGTAGTACTAGCGGTACAATTACATTAGATATTCCATCCAACATTCTTGCAGGTACATATATAGGAACAATAACAGTAAGAACTTCTGGAGGATGTGTAAGTGCAAGCAAGACTTTTACTATCCAGATTGGTAAAGTTGTAAGTGCTGCTTCTTCTAGTCCTAATTTGTGTCAAAATACCTTAATGTCTCCAATAACTCATACAACTACCGGAGCAACTGGTATAGGAGTTGCAACCGGATTACCAGCAGGTGTTACAGCAACTTGGGCAGCAAATACCATTACAATTAGCGGTACACCAACAGCATCTGGAACGTTTAACTATAGTATTCCCTTAACAGGAAGTTGTTCGGGTACGGTAAATGCAACAGGAACCATTACTGTAAACCCTCTACCTTCTACCCCTACAGTTGGCACCATAACAAATGTTACTTGTTCTTCAGCAGGTAGCGTTGTATTGAGTGGATTGCAAAGTGGATGGGTTATAACTCAATCAGGAACTGCTTCGGGAAGTTATACTTCATCGGGCACGAGTTATACGGTTACAGGACTAGCGGTTGGAAGTTATACTTTTAGAGTAAGTAACGGAACTTGTACTTCATCAGACACACCAATTGTTCCCATTGCTGATGCTTCCAGTACTACTTGGAACGGTTCATCATGGAGTAATGGTGCGCCAGATGCAACAAAAAATGCTATAGTGACAGCAGTGGTTCCCGCTTCTCCTTTTGGCTCTAATTTGACGGCTTGTTCCTTAACGATTAGTACAGGAGTTACCGCTACAGTCCCATCAGGAGTTACCTTAACAATAACGAATGCAGTAACAACCAACGGTCAGTTAATTTTCGAAAACAACGCAAGCTTGGTTCAAACCACCAATGCTGCAAACTCTGGAGCGATAGAATACCGTCGTATCTCCTCACCGATGAAGAATTTCGATTTTACGTATTGGTCATCGCCGGTAACAGGGCAAACTGCAAAACTATTATCACCAAACACCTTGGCCGATAAATATTTTAGATTTGATGGTTTGGCAAATGATTGGATTTTTGATGATGGCACCATGGCGCCAGGTGTTGGATTTATCATTCGTGTTCCCAAACCAGGTTCTCCTGCACCGGATAATTGGTCAGGCAGTACGTATGCACAACCGGTAGCTTTCAAAGGAGTGCCAAATAATGGGAATTACAGTTTTGGAGTAGGAGCTAATCAGTACAATTTGGTAGGTAATCCGTATCCATCAGCCATACGAGCAGATGATTTTATCAATGCTAATAGTGGAATTATTTACGGGGCGTTGTATTTCTGGACACATAATACTGCTATTGCGCCAAGTGGTTCGGATTATGTGTATACAGCTGATGATTATGCAAGTTACACCTTAGCAGGAGGTACAGGTACAAGTAAAGCGCCAAGTACAGGTGCGAGTGGTACGGTTCCCAATGGATTTATAGCAGCTGGTCAATCGTTTTTTGTGGGTAATGCAGCAGCAGGAAGTTTCCAGTTTACTAATGCCATGCGAGTTTCAGGCAACAACAGCCAATTTTTTAAACAAGCCAGTACCAAAAAAGCAGCAGCAATGGAGAAAAACCGAGTTTGGTTGAACATGACCAATAGCGGAGGGGCTTTCAAACAGTTGTTGGTGGGTTATATAGAAGGCGCTACGAATGATTGGGACAACTTGTATGACGGACCAACATTTGACGGACAAGAGTTTGTGGATTTTTATAGCATCAACCAAGGACAAAACCTCACGATACAAGGTCGAGCATTGCCGTTTGTAGATACCGATGTGGTGCCTTTAGGCTACCGTAGCACAATTGCTGGCACTTTCGAAATTAGCATCGATAATAGAGACGGCGCTTTGACGAATCAAGCCATTTGGTTAGAAGATAAAAAAACGAATACCCTTCATGAATTGAGTAAAGGGAAATACACGTTTACCGCCATCAATGGAGTAGAGAACGACCGTTTTGTGTTGAAGTACACCAACAAGACTTTAGGTACTGATGATAACGAAGTGGTGGATACACCGCTTATCGTAAGTGTGAAAAACAAAAAAATCACACTAACTTCTTCGGCTGAAGCGATTACCCAAGTACAGGTATTTGATTTGTTGGGCAGAAAAGTGTACGATAAATCGAAAATCAACGCCCAAGAATGGTCTATTTCGACTTTGCCTTCGAGTGAACAAACCTTGATTGTCAAAACTACTTTGGCCAACGGCGCGATTAGTAACAAGAAGATTATTTACTAAAAAAAATAGTTTTTCAACTAAAACCCTTTCAGAGACAAGTGCTTTGAAAGGGTTTTTTCTTTTGCAGATAAATTGGTAAATCGGTTACAAGTTTGCGTGGCTTGGGTAATTCTTTGTGGACTTTGTGGTTCAATTTTTTACCATAAAGCAACACCAAGTAAAAGATTTTTATTGTATTGGAATCAGCTAAAAACTTCTATGTCCTTACTTGCTTTACATGGTTTAAAACTTGCAGCTTATTCCCAAAAAAAGCTTTAATGGCTTACCTGTTTTTTTATATCCTTTTGTGGCAAAGTTTTTTAGCACAAAGCAATACGAAGTAGTCATGAAGTAGTGGTGTGACCACATATAAATAGGTTTATTGTGTCTTTCTATGTAACCAAATTGTCTTATTTTGAATGCTCTTAATCATTTTAAAATAGGATAGTTTATATAATGCTGACAATATAGATGCAGATTTCTATTTTTTCTTTCGTTTTCGTTAAGTTTTACAAAGTTATTTTTTTTTTTCTTGATTGATTAAACATAAACTAAATTCCATACTCTTCTATTTGTAAGTATTTCTGGTAAAAAAAAATGTTTTTTACAGATAGAATAAAAAATTGTGATTTGTCTATTTATGTAACTTGTTGTAAATCACTATATTTGTTAGTGAATGATTTTTTAACAAATAAAGAGTGGTTATTTTTATGATAAAAGATGAATGGTGTAAAACGTGTAAAGGGAGATAGTTTTTTAGATTAAAGAATTAATAAAGAAGTTGTTTAAGACTATTTTATCATAATTTTTAAATGGACTTTATTTGTAAATGGAAGTAATCAAGCCAATGCTTTGGAATATAGAGGTTTAAAGTAACAAAATACATTGTTGTTTTATGATTAAAAATAGATATTTCACAAATAGTTCTTTTTGTAAAAAGCAATTCTGCTTCCTTTTATTATTGATTTGTTATTGGGGACAAGCTCAATCCATTTGGACTAATCCAATTACGGGTACTGATCCAAGTTTGTTTAGTCCCTATACTAATGGAGATGTGAAGGATCCTAACATCACTGTTTCTGGGATTCGAAGGGGACCAAATGTTGGGGCTGTAAGTACTACTAACCAATATGTGGCTTCAGGTTGGAATGATTCTGTAATCAATGGAGCGAAATACTTTGAGTTTACATTGAGTCCACTACAAGGCTATAAAATTAATTTTACGAGTTTTGTTTTTAGTGGTGTAACAAGCGGCTCAGGACCTATAGATTTTGGATTGTATTGTAGTTTGGATAATTTTGAATTTCCAATAGGAACTGTTATTGATGGGTCAAACAACATAGATCTTTCAAGTGTAGATTTTCAAAACATTACAGGTACCATTACTTTTAGAATTTATGCATGGAATGCTGCTAGTCCAGCTGGCGTTTTTGGACTAGAAAATTTTACTTTTAATGGAAATGTAGTTCCCAATGCAGTATCAATACAACCCATTTGGTCTAATCTTATAACAGCTTCTAACCCAAGTGCATCAAATCCATATACAATAGGAGATATAAAAGAAGCTAATATAAGTGTCTCTGGAATTAGCAGGGGGGCTGGAATAACAGGTTTTTCAGTGTCAAATAGATATGATGCCAGTGGCTGGGATAGTGCAAGTTTAGATGTTAATGATTATTTTGAATTTACACTGATACCAAATTCTAGCTACAAAATTAATCTGGAGAGTTTTGTTTTTGATGGGCAAACTTCTAGTGCTGATGCTCCAACACAATTTGCTTTGCAATCCAGTCTAGATAATTTTTCTAGTCAAATAGTAGTTGTGGAGGATTTGAACACAATCGATTTAAGTAATGCAATCTATCAAAATCTTACGGGACCTGTAACTTTTAGAATTTATGCTTGGGGAGGTTCAGCACCAAGTGGTAGGTTTGGAATTAACTCGTTTACCTTTAATGGGACTGTTACTATTGATAGCCAGGTGGATGCTACTATTTGGTCTAATCCCATAATTAATTCAAATCCTAGCGCATCCAATCCTTATACTAGTGGAAGCACAGAAGATACTAGAATTACAGTATCTGGAATAAGTCGAGGATCGGGAATTACTGGGAGAGCTACTTCAAATCGATACGATGCAGTGGGTTGGGATAGTCCTAGTTTAGATCCAAATGATTATTTTGAGTTTACTTTGGTCCCTAATGCTGGGAACAAAATTAATTTTACCAGTTTTGTTTTTGATGGGCAAACTGCTGGGGCAACCGCCCCCATTAATTTCGCCTTACGTTCTAGTGTTGATGGATTTGTTGGTAATATTGGTGTTGTTCAAGAAGATTCAAATACAATAGATCTTACGGATACTAGTTTTCAAAATGTAGCGGTTCCTATCACCTTTAGATTATATGCTTGGGGTGGTACGGATGTAAATGGTCGCTATGGTATTAACTCCTTTGAGTTCAAAGGAAATGTGGTCGCTTCAAGTTGTATTTCACCAACCATTTCAACCTCCGGAATTATTGATTCGGCTAATTTTAATGCAACATCTTCTACTACGGTAGTATTGTCTTATACAAGTACAACAGGTAATCCAGTAGGTTACAGTATAGATTGGAATGTTGAGGCAACTACTGCGGGTCTATTAGATATTTCTAATCCAACAGAAACGTTTAATTCAGGTTCCGGAAATTTAAATATTGTGATACCAGCCAATATTTTGCCAGGAACTTATGAAGGCTTAATGACAATAGGAACCGGAAACTGTACAACAACACAATTGGTGAGTATTACTATTCTTTCGATACCGGCTGCTATTGCTGGAACTAGTCTTTGGCTAAAAGCTAATGATGGAGTGTCTAGTTCAGGTAGTAATGTTATAGGTTGGGTAGATCAAACGGGGAACAATACATTTAGCGTAATAGGATCACCAACGTTTCATACTAATGCAATTAATTTTAATGAAGCAGTTAGTTTTAATAACAATGGTTTTAGTAGTGCATTGCCAACCAATAGATTAGATGGAAACACAAATATTGATTTCGTTTCAGCATTTGCGGTTTATAAATTTGATAACAGTTCTTTTGGACAAGCCAACTTTCTGGGTAGTGTAATTTCGCCCAATAACACAGGTGTAGTTCTTTTTGGTGGTAATAATAGAAATTCTTCTTGGTCTAGAAATGGAAATACTATTACCGGGGCAGCTGCAGGTTTTCATATCCAAAATACAAATTTTGATAATCTTAAGTTTAACATTGTAAGTCTTGATGCAAGTACTCAAACTCCTTATGGAACTGGGAAGGTAAATGGGGATAATGAGACAATCATTAATGGGCAATTAGATTTTGATTCTATAAATTTTAGACCCATGATTGGTGGAAGTAACCATAATGGGAATAATGATTTTGGACATATGAAGGGTAATGGATTGTTGGCAGAAGTAATCGTTTTTCCAACTTCTATGACTGAAACAGACAAACTAAAAATAGAAAGTTATTTGGCTATTAAGTATGGAATTTCGTTAGGCAGTAATAACAACGCAGTAGCATACTTGTCTTCTAATGGTACTGTAATTAGAGCTGCAGATACTACTTTTAAGTATGATATTTTTGGTATAGGTAAAGATGATGGGTCTAATCTGAATCAAACTAAAAGTAATAGTATTAATTCTGGTAGCGGAGATGGAACTGGTCAAACAGGGAAAGGAAATATAGTTTTGAGTAATCCGAGTTCATTAGATATCGGTGATTTTTTCATCATAGGACATGATAATGGGGCGCTCACCGAACAAACTACTGACATGCCCTCCAATTTGAATGGCTACAAAAGAATCGGTCGTGAGTGGAAAGTCAGCAGAACAAATGATCCCGGCACCATCGATTTGACATTTGATATTTCAGGGCTATGTTTGTCAGTTTCAAGTGTCGATGATATTAAAATGCTTGTAGATTCTAATCAAGATGGAATTTTTGATTCGGCTACGTTGATTAATGCGGCTTCATTATCTGGTAATATTGTAAGTTTTTCAGGGATTGATTTACCTAATAATGCAATTTTTACTTTTTTAACTTCACCACCTACAATTGAGCTTACTTCAGCTGTGGGTACTAATGCGCAATCAATATGTAATACAACAAGTATTATAAACATTGTTTATACAACTACAAATGCTACAGGTACAGTGGTAACTGGCTTGCCAACAGGTGTAAGTGCTAGTTTTGTTTCAAATGTGCTAACAATCAGCGGTACACCTACTGTATTGGGTAATTTTACTTATTCCATTGATGTACAGACTTCACAATGTGCAACAGGTCCTAGTGCAACAGGAACAATTACAGTTAGTAATTTAGCTAAACCGATTATTACTCCATCAGGTTCAACTTCAATATGTGCGTCTGGTTCCGTACTATTAACTAGCGATGCAACTACGGGTAATCAGTGGTACAAAGATGGCAACTTAATTGCAGGAGCAGTTGCAAATAATTTTACAGTAACCGATTCTGGTTCCTATACTGTAATTGCAAGTCAGAGTGGGTGTTCAAGTCCTTCAAGTGACCCTGTTATCGTTACTGTCAATCCTTTGCCAACTATCAGTGCCGCAATTTCAGCAACAAGTGTCTGTCAGGGCATTACTTCTACAACTCTAAATTATACAGCTACTGGTAATCCTACGCTATATGATATTGTTTGGGACACTGCGGCACTTACTGCTGGGTTAGGAAATGTAACCAATTCTACTATTCCGAACTCAACTACTGGTGATATAACGATCAGTATTCCTTCTACCATTACTGCAGGAAACTACAACGGGACTATTACTGTAAAAAACGCAATTAACTGTACGAGTATAGCGGATACCTTTTTATTAATTGTAAATGAAGTTCCAACCATTACAACTACAGGTGTGATTGATGCTGTATGTTTCAATGCGACTGCTACAACTACTGCAATTTTACCTTATACGTCCACCTCAGGTAGCCCAAATAATTATAGTATCGATTGGGATACTACTGCTAATAATGCTGGATTTGTAGATCAAGTTAATATAACTCAAATTTTTAATTCAGGTCCAGGTAATGTTAATATTACCATACAACCCAATATTGCACCAGGAGTATATTCTGGTTTAATGTCCATTGGAACAGGAAATTGTGCAGCCATTCAGAATGTAACAATTACGATATTGCCAATACCTACTGCGACCATAAGCGGAGGAACTACTGTCTGTGAAAGAGCTCCTTCGCCGCTAATTTCATTTTCAAATCCTCAATCTGAAGCCATAGTTGTGAGTTACAGAGTCAATCCTGGTGGGGCTATTCAAACTATTAACGTTGGACCCAATACTAGTGCAACAGTAGCTGTATCCACAGATTTTTTTGGTTCATTTCTCTATATTTTAGATAGTGTGGCTTATGCCGCGTTGCCGGGTTGTTCTACTCCTTTAAATGGAAGTACTTTGATAAACGTTGATCAAAATTTGTCAAGCGTTTCGGTACTACCTAATACTCCTCAAAATCTTTGTATTGGTGCAGTTGGCACACAGCTGTCGGTAGCATCTGAATTGGGTGGTGGTTCAATAGTAGCTAGACAATGGTATAAACGAGCAACTTCAGGAGGAACCAATGTTATTATTTCTTCAGCGACTTCTTCTACTTACATTCCAACCGCTTCCGATTTAGGTGTAGGAACATGGTATTTGGTTTGTGAATCTACCCCATTATGTGGTAATCCTATAGTTTCCAATGAGATTCAAGTTAGAGTAAACTCTATTTTTAGTCCAGGAGCTATTGCTACAACAGGAGAGACGATCTGTAGCGGTGGGGATCCAAGTGCGATTGGAAGCGTAAGTTTGGCAAGTGGTGGAGATGGAAATATTACTTATCAATGGTCTAGTAGTTCAGATGGGTTAGTTTATTTTCCAATTGCCAATTCGAATTCTGCAACTTATGATCCACCTTCAGGTTTAACACAAAAAACATGGTATTTACGACAAGCAATAGATGGTGCATGCAGTACTAATTTTAATACAGTAAATAATAGATCCGCAGGTAGATGGGTAGTAGATGTGAGTCCAGTTTTTAACCCTGGAGCCATAGCTACAACAGGAGAGACGATCTGTAGCGGTGGGGATCCAAGTGCGATTGGAAGCGTAAGTTTGGCAAGTGGTGGAGATGGAAATATTACTTATCAATGGTCTAGTAGTTCAGATGGGTTAGTTTATTTCCCAATTGCCAATTCGAATTCTGCAACTTATGATCCACCTTCAGGTTTAACACAAAAAACATGGTATTTACGACAAGCAATTGACGGGTCATGCAGTACTAATTTTAATACAGTGAATAATAGATCCGCAGGTAGATGGATAGTAGATGTGAGTCCAGTCTTTAACCCTGGAGCCATAGCTACAACAGGAGAGACGATCTGTAGCGGTGGGGATCCAAGTGCGATTGGAAGCGTAAGTTTGGCAAGTGGTGGAGAAGGGACCATTACATATGAATGGCAAAGTAGCACAGATGGTTTTATTTATTTTCCAATTCTTGGAACAAATGCAGCAACATATGATCCACCAAGTGGATTAACCCAAAAGACATGGTTTCGACGTGCCGCCAGAGATGCAACTTGTCAAATCAATTTATCTAATCCAATAAATGCTTCTAGTGGTAGATGGATTGTGGATGTTAATCCTCAACCTATTAAACCCACTATCACCGCATCGGGTAGCACAAGCTTCTGCGCACCAGGTTCAGTGGTGTTAAGCAGTAGTGCTGCTGCGGGCAACCAATGGTATAAAGACGGCACACTAATAG
>NZ_JBVHCY010000016.1:11911-29786 GCF_057922445.1 Flavobacterium sp. UM26
CCAATGCAGGAGGTTGTACTACTAGCGTGAGTAAGTCTCTTACCATCATCGCTCAACCTATTAAACCCACTATCACCGCATCGGGTAGCACAAGCTTCTGCGCACCAGGTTCAGTGGTGTTAAACAGTAGTGCTGCTGCGGGCAACCAATGGTATAAAGACGGTACACTAATAGTGGGAGCAACAGGCACTACCTATACAGCTAGTGATTCAGGTAGCTATACAGTACAAGTCACGCAAAACGGATGTACAAGTTTAGTTAGTAATGCTTTGGTGGTTAGTGCCAATGTAACCCCAATAGTTGCTGCGATCACCGGATCGAATACCGTTTGTGTAAGTTCTACTACAACCTTATCCAATACTACTTTGGGTGGAGTTTGGAGTAGTAGTAATACAGGAATCGCTACTATCGATGGATTCGGTACAGTAACTGGAGTAAGTGCTGGTACAGTTACGATTAGCTATAGTGTGAGCAATAGTAGTGGTTGTTTGACTAGTGTAACCCAAGCAATAACCGTTATCGCTCAACCTATTAAACCCACTATCACCGCATCGGGTAGCACAAGCTTCTGCGCACCAGGTTCAGTGGTGTTAAGCAGTAGTGCTGCTGCGGGCAACCAATGGTATAAAGACGGCACACTAATAGTTGGAGCAACAGGGGCTACCTACACAGCTAGTGATTCAGGTAGCTATACAGTACAGGTCACCCAAAACGGATGTACAAGTTTAGTTAGTAATATGGTGATGGTCACCGCAAATTCATTAGTACTACTTGGCCCCATAAACGGTCCCGATACTATCACTATTGGTAGTGCTATTCAATTGATTAATGGTACTTTAGGTGGTGTTTGGTCTACTAATGCTGCTAATATAGCTACAATTTCATCCTTAGGTATACTTACAGGAATTGCCTCTGGGACAGTTATAATTAGTTATAGTATTAATAATGGAACTGGTTGTGCTTCAATAATAACCAAGACTGTCACCGTATTAGATTTTGTACTCAATGCAATAGACGATGATTATTCAGCAACGCCATTTAACACTTCAAAAGAGCAGGTCTTAGATGTCTTGTCGAATGATAGAGAAAATAATGGTTCTGTAAACCCACTAGATGTTGTAATCACAGTTATAGATAATGGAGGATTGCAGGGAGTAACTGTTGATAATCATGGAAGAGTGGTTATACCTTCTGGAGGGCAAATCGGAACTTTTATTCTGACTTATTCAATCTGTGATAGACTAAACTTGAGTAATTGCTCTACTGCAACCATAACAATTGTTTTGAAAGATCCTTGTGATTTTGATGATAGTTCTGTTGATTGTGATATTGTAGTTAGAAATGCTCTATCGCCAAACAATGACGGTTTGAACGAAGTATTAATTATTGATAGAATTGAGGACTATTTAGAAAATTCAGTCGAAATTTATAATCGATGGGGGCAATTGGTTTATAGTACAAAAGCGTATGATAATAATACTAATGTCTTTAGAGGTTTTTCTGAAGGGAAAGCTACCGTAGATAAGAATGCCTATTTACCTTCAGGCACGTATTATTATGTTATCAAATACAAAAAACCAATTAGCGGTGTAACCAAACAAAAAGTAGGCTATTTGTATCTTTCTTTTTAAATGGTAAGTTGACGAATACTTTCTTTTTAATAGAAAACCCTTTCTGAATTAACAACTCAGGAAGGGTTTTTATAAATTAAGTTATTACTTTTTAGTGTCCTACTTGACTCTCTTTTTAAAGAGGGCATATATTTGAGTTGTTACATTTATCCTACTTTTGGAGTGTTAAAATCAATTTTAGTTCGTCTCAATTCAAAATTTTGACCCAAGTACACTCTTCTAACCATTTCGTCTTCTACGAGTTCCTCAGGAGTTCCTGCTTTAAGAATTCCACCTTCAAACATCAAATACGTTTTGTCGGTAATAGCTAAAGTTTCCTGAACGTTATGGTCGGTTATTAAAATACCAATATTTTTATTCTTTAATTGCGCCACAATCCGCTGAATATCTTCTACTGCTACTGGGTCAACACCGGCAAAAGGTTCATCCAATAAGATAAATTTTGGGTCGGTAGCTAAACAACGCGCAATTTCGGTTCTTCTTCGTTCTCCTCCAGATAGTAAATCACCTCTATTGGTTCGGATATGTTCCAAACTAAACTCGGCAATTAAGTTTTCCATTTTGGCAATTTGCTCTTCTCTCGTATGATTGGTCAATTGCAAAACACTCAGGATATTATCCTCGATGCTCAATTTTCTAAAGACAGAAGCCTCTTGTGCCAAATAGCCTACTCCTTGTTGCGCACGTTTGTACATAGGATATTCGGTAATATCCAAATCATCCAAATAGATATGACCATAGTTGGGTTTTACTAATCCTACAATCATATAAAAAGAGGTGGTTTTACCAGCACCGTTTGGTCCTAAAAGACCAACAATTTGTCCTTGGTTTACTTCCAAAGAAATGCCTTTTACAACACTACGTCCTTTATACGTTTTTATGAGATTTTCTGCTCTTAATTTCATGGTATTTGAATTGTTAAGATACTGAGATAGTACTGGTTTATAAGTGGAGAGAAGTTTACAATATAAACGTCTTTAGTTTATGAGTCTATGGTACTAGTTGTATCAATTATTTAGCTTGCTCCTCCAAAGCTTCCCAAAATTCGTAGGCTCTTCGTAAATGAGGTATCACAATTGTTCCGCCGACTAAAGTAGCAATTCCCATGGCTTCCATCATTTCTTCGCGGCTAACTCCTTCTTTGTGGCTAGTTTCTAAATGATATTTAATACAGTCGTCACAACGCAACACTGCCGAAGCAACTAATCCTAATAGCTCTTTTGTTTTTACATCCAAAGCACCAGCTGCATAAGCATTGGTGTCTAAATTGAAGATGCGTTTCACAATTTTATTATTGTCAGCCAATAATTTTTCGTTCATTTTTGAACGATAGTCGTTGAATTCTTGAATTAAATCAGCCATTTTGTTTGTTTTGGTTGCGAACAACAAGTTTAGAAATTAATATACTTACTTCATAAATCAATAACATTGGAATTGCTACTATAGTTTGACTCACAACATCTGGGGGAGTCACAATAGCTGCAACAATCAAGATAATGATCACGGCATATTTCCAATATTTTCTTAAAAATTCTGGAGTAACCAAACCTAGTTTAGTCAAGAAATAAATGACAATAGGTAATTCGAAAAATAATCCACCAGCCAAAACCGAAGTTTTAACCAATCCGATATAAGAATCTAAGGTAAATTGATTTTTTACTACATCAGACACCGTAAAGGTAGCGACAAAGTTCACCGACATGGGAATAATGACAAAATAACCAAAAAGAACTCCTAAAAAGAAAAGTACAGAGGAGACTCCGATAAAAAATTTCGCTCCTTTTTTCTCTTTTTCATATAAAGCAGGACTAATAAATTTCCATACTTCAAATAAAATATAGGGAAAACTTAAAATAAAGCCCGCTAGTAAACACATCCATACAAACATATTCACTTGTCCCTCCATTTGGGTGTTTTGAATAATAAAAGGAAGTTCGGTGATACAAATACTGTCTACAAATCCTAATTGATGTGAAAGGTCACAAAAAAAACGATAAGTAAAAAAGGAAGGGCGGGTGGGCCCAAAAATGAGGCTGTCAAATAAAAAATCACTAAAGAAGTAGGTTACAAATGCCATAATTAATATAGCTGTTGTACTTCTTACCAAAACCCATCTTAGCTCTTCAAGATGGTCTAAGAACGACATTTCGTTAAGGTTTTTCTTTGCCATTATACAATACCTTCTTTTAAAATGTCATGTAAATGTAAAACCCCTTGATAGTTCCCGTTATCTATAACAATCAATTGGGTTATTGAAAAATCTTCCATCAGATTAAAAGCATCAATAGCCATAGCTTCTGAATGGATTTGTTTTGGATTTTTAGTCATAATATCTTTGGCTACAACATCGGCTATACTGTCTCTATCGTTCAACATTCTTCTAATATCACCATCGGTAATAATTCCGACAACTTTTTCATCTTCAATAACAGCCGTTACGCCTAATCGTTTTTCAGAAATCTCAAAAATAGCTTTTTTAATAGAAGTATCTGGAGTGACCATTGGTTTTAACGAATGTTCAATCAAGTCTTTTACTTTTAATAAAAGTTTTTTGCCAAGAGCTCCTCCTGGATGATATTTCGCGAAATCTTCTGCCTGAAACCCTCTCATTTCCATTAAACAAACTGTAAGTGCGTCTCCCATCACCAACTGTGCAGTGGTGCTATTGGTAGGTGCCAAATTCATTGGGCAAGATTCAGCATCAACAGTAGTGTTTAAGACAAAATGAGAGCCTTTTGCTAAAAAGGAAGTCATGTTGCCTGTCATGCCAATCAACGTATTTCCGAAACGTTTTAATAACGGAACCAATACCTTAATTTCAGGACTGTTTCCACTTTTAGAAATACAAATAATTACGTCCTCATCTTGTATCATTCCTAAATCACCATGAATGGCTTCTGAAGCATGTAAGAACAGTGCAGGAGTACCAGTAGAATTTAATGAGGCTACAATTTTTTGAGCAATTATAGCACTCTTTCCAATTCCAGTAATCACCACGCGACCCTTGGATTGATATATTTTTTGAACGGTTGATAGGAACTGATCATCTAAAAAAGTGGTCAATTTAGCAATAGACTCACTTTCGGAAAGAATTGTTTTTTTGGCCAAAGCCAATAGGTTTTCGTTGCTTATCAAAACAGAATGTTTAAATTTGTATCTATAAAAGATTTTCGTATCTTTAGTGATGCAAATTTATACAAAATACCACATAATAAAGAATGAATTCAAACGAAATTGATATACACAAGGAATTAAAAAAGTATTTTGGCTTCAGTCAATTTAAAGGATTGCAAGAACAAGTCATACAAAGTCTTTTAAATAAAGAAAATACTTTTGTAATAATGCCGACTGGTGGAGGTAAATCACTTTGTTACCAATTGCCCGCTTTAATTTTAGACGGAACAGCAATTGTAGTTTCCCCTTTGATAGCTTTAATGAAAAATCAGGTAGACGCCATAAGGAGTTTATCTTCGGACAATGGCGTTGCACATGTGCTTAATTCTTCTTTGACCAAAACAGAGATTGCTCAAGTCAAAAAAGACATCACTACAGGAGTGACTAAGTTGTTGTATGTGGCACCTGAGTCCTTGACAAAAGAGGAGTATGTACAGTTTTTGCAACAAGTTCCTCTCTCTTTTGTAGCTATTGATGAAGCGCATTGTATCTCGGAATGGGGACACGATTTTAGACCCGAATACCGAAATTTAAGACATATAATCAAACAATTGGGTAAAGTTCCAGTTATTGGTCTAACCGCTACAGCAACTCCAAAAGTTCAAGAAGACATTCTGAAAAATTTAGACATGTCCGATGCGGTAACCTATAAAGCCTCTTTCAATAGACCCAACCTTTTTTACGAGGTACGCACCAAGACCAAAAATATAGAGTCCGATATTATTCGATTTATTCGGCAACACAAAGGAAAATCGGGTATTATTTATTGCTTGAGTAGAAAAAAAGTGGAATCTATTGCCGAAGTGCTACAAGTAAATGGTATTAGTGCGGTGCCGTATCATGCAGGATTGGATGCCAAAACGAGAGCCAAACATCAGGACATGTTTTTAATGGAAGATGTAGATGTTGTGGTGGCAACCATCGCCTTTGGTATGGGAATTGACAAACCTGATGTACGCTATGTTATTCATCATGATATTCCAAAATCTTTAGAAAGCTATTACCAAGAAACAGGACGTGCAGGAAGAGATGGAGGAGAAGGGCATTGTTTGGCATACTATTCCTATAAGGATGTAGAAAAATTAGAAAAATTCTTGTCCGGTAAACCTGTAGCCGAACAAGAAATTGGTTTTGCTTTACTACAAGAAGTAGTAGCTTATGCCGAAACTTCTATGTCGAGACGTAAATTCTTGCTCCATTATTTTGGGGAAGAGTACGACAACGAAACGGGTGAAGGTGGAAACATGGACGACAATGTTAGAAATCCAAAGACTAAAGTTGAAGCCATGAACGAAGTGGTAAAACTGCTTCAGGTGGTTAAAGAAACCAAACATATTTACAAGTCCAAAGAAATTGTTTTTACATTGATAGGACGTGTCAATGCAGTGATTAAAGCACATAAAACCGATTCGCAGTCGTTCTTTGGTAGTGGCGCTGATCATGATGAAAAATTTTGGATGGCATTATTGCGCCAAGTTCTTGTAAATGGATTGTTGGCAAAAGATATTGAAACCTACGGAATAGTAAAAATTACCAAAAAAGGTCTCGCCTTTATTAAAAACCCTGAGTCTTTCATGATGTCTGAAGATCATGAATATAGCGAGTCCGAAGATGATGCTATTGTTACCGCAGCCAAATCATCGGGTACAGCAGATGAAAATTTGATGGCGATGCTAAAAGAACTTCGAAAAAAAGAAGCCAAAAAACTTGGAGTTCCACCTTTTGTAGTGTTCCAAGATCCTTCCTTAGAGGATATGGCATTGAAGTATCCCATTTCGCTAGAAGAACTCAATAATATTCATGGAGTAGGAGAAGGAAAAGCGAGAAAGTACGGAAAAGCATTTGTTTCTCTAATCCAACGTTATGTGGAGGATAACGATATTGTTCGTCCTGATGATTTAGTGGTTAAATCTACTGGGGTGAATTCAGCTAATAAATTATATATTATCCAAAACATAGATAGAAAATTGGCTTTGACGGATATTGCTTCAGCTAAAGGCCTTACGATGGGGGCATTGATTAAAGAAATGGAGCAAATAGTATATTCTGGTACCAAATTAAATATCAATTATTGGATAGATGAAATATTAGACGAAGATCAACAAGAAGAAATTCACGATTATTTTATGGAATCCCACTCTGATAATATTGAAGAAGCTTTAAAAGAATTTGATGGCGAATACGATATTGATGAATTGCGATTGATGCGTATCAAATTTATTAGTGAAGTAGCGAATTAAATTTTCAAGTTCCAAAAATTTAAATTCCAAATTCCAATGATTGTTAGTTATTGGAATTTGGAATTTTCGTTTTTGGAATTTAGTTTTCATAAATTTCACCACGATGGGGTTTCAAAGCATCTCGTACGGTAATCATGTCTTCTTCTTCCACTACCATAAAGGCAATGGCGTGCATTTCTCCATACGTTTTAAATCCTGTGATTTCAAGCGGTAGTTGCTCAATTTTTATATATTCTTTTAGATGAATTTCATGATGTTCAGCTGTTTTTGCGGAAGCAGGACCACGAAAATCCCATATAAGTTTTATTTTTCTAGACATTACTTTGATTTAAAGAAGAACAAAATTACAAAGACTTCTTTGGAATAGCTTTATTTTTTGATGATAAAAAAAGTCAAAAACTATAGGTTAAAAAGAATAAAAGGATACGTCACATAACTTATATGCCCTTAAATGCATTATATAGTTTAAAAACACAAACTCTTCGTTTTATTAAAACTTTCATGGCTTATAGGTTTTTTATTTTTTGGTACCCTTTGCGCCCCTTGCGGTTAATTTTTTTTAAATTTTGATAAGGATTTTAGTAGAGCTTATATGTCCTTAAGTGCCTTTTATGGTTTAAAAACACAAAAATTTCGTTTTATTAAAACTTTCATGACTTATATGTTTTTTGGCGCCCCTTGCGGTTAATTTTTTTAAATTTTGATAAGGATTTTAGTAGAGCTTATATGTTCTTAAGTGCCTTAAATGGTTTATATGCACAAAAATTTCATTTCAATTAAAAACTTTCATGTCTTATTATGTTATCATTTTTTTTAGTACCTCCTGTCGTTTTTTATTCTAATTCTTAAAATTGAATTCAAAATAGTACTTTTGTAGCCTGAGTAAACGAAGATGTTGTACTCCAAAAATTGAAGTATTCAATCACCATGCCACAAGAACTCCTAGTACAAGTTGCTCCCGAAATTGCTGCTAACGAAACGTTGCTACACGATTATTTATCTCGACACTTAAAGGTTTCGAACAAAGAAATTCAGCAAGTTACTATTGTAAAACGTTCCATAGATGCACGTCAAAAAGCGGTCAAAATCAATTTAAAACTCATGGTTTACTTAAAAGGGGAACCTTTTTTGGAACAAAAAATTGAATTACCAGACTACAAGAATGTGGAAAATGCTCAAGAAGTAATTGTGGTAGGTGCCGGACCTGCTGGACTTTTTGCAGCACTTCAATTGATTGAATTGGGTTTGAAACCAATAGTCATCGAACGTGGAAAAGATGTTCGAGGTCGTCGTAGAGATTTAAAAGCCATCAACAGAGATCATATTGTAAACGAAGATTCGAATTATTGTTTTGGTGAAGGCGGAGCAGGAACCTATTCGGATGGAAAATTATACACCCGCTCAAAAAAAAGAGGTGATGTAAATCGAATCCTAGAATTATTGGTAGCTTTTGGAGCAACACCTGATATCTTGGTCGACGCTCATCCACACATTGGAACTAATAAGTTGCCGCAAATCATTCAAGATATTCGCGAAAAAATAATCGAGTGTGGCGGACAAGTTCTTTTTGAAACTAGAGTTACGGATATTGTTATAAAAAATAATGAAGTTCAGGGTGTAACGACTCAAAATGGTGCAGTCATATCGGCTAATAAATTAATTTTAGCTACGGGACATTCTGCACGTGATATTTTCGAATTGTTAGATAAAAAGAAAGTTTTACTAGAAGCCAAACCTTTTGCACTTGGCGTTCGAGCAGAACATCCACAGTCCTTAATTGATAGTATACAATATAGTTGTGATTATCGAGGAGAACATCTGCCACCAGCACCTTATTCAATAGTGAAACAGGTGAATGGTCGCGGGATGTATTCGTTTTGTATGTGTCCTGGTGGAGTGATTGCGCCATGTGCGACCAGTCCAGGAGAAGTGGTTACCAATGGTTGGTCGCCATCAAAAAGAGATCAACAAACGGCTAATTCTGGGATTGTAGTCGAATTGAAAGTAGAGGATTTTAAACCCTTTGCTAAATTTGGTGCTTTGGCAGGAATGGAGTTTCAAAAGAGTATTGAACAAAGAGCATGGCAATTAGCAGGTCAGACGCAAAAAGTGCCCGCACAGCGTTTAGTTGATTTTACTCAAAGTAAAACATCCTCTGATATTCCCAAAACTTCCTATGTTCCTGGAACAACATCAGTGGAATTGGGACAGGTCTTCCCGGGATTTTTAACCCAAATCATGCGTCAAGGATTTTCAGAATTCGGAAAATCAATGAGAGGATATGCTACAAATGAAGCGATTTTACATGCTCCCGAATCTAGAACCTCTTCGCCTGTGCGAATTCCAAGAGATACTTACACTTTAGAGCATCTTCAAATCAAAGGATTGTATCCTTGTGGTGAAGGAGCGGGTTATGCTGGCGGCATTATTTCAGCAGCGATTGATGGGGAGAAATGTGCACAGAAGATTGCAGAGGTTTTGAAAAGTTCTAAGTAATTTTTGGAACCAAAAATAAACGAGAAAATCAAACTGCCGGCGTTTTAGAAAACCTTTCTTGGAAAAAATAAGTTTTTTAAATTTATTCCAATTGTTGTCCTGAGCTTACATTTTCTAAGATAACTATTTCAAATGTAAAGTAAGAATATTGGTTGTTAAGTTAAAATAAAGCTTGTCCGAATAGCATTAAAAATGATAGGAAGCGTTTGAGTTTTTAGAAATTTATCATACTATTAAAAGAAAGAAATATGAAAAAAGTAGTCTTGATTTTAAGTTTGTTTTGTGGTTTTTTTGTTTTTTCACAAGAACAAGTTGCAGTTTTTAAAGGAATTCAGGTAACTGGAATTGCAGTTTCTGATAAAGGCAGAATTTTTGCTAACTTCCCTCGTTGGCGTGAACCGATTCCTTTTTCGTTGGTAGAAGTTTTATCAGATGGTAGCTATGCTCCATATCCAAATGCAGAATGGAATGTGTTGAAAACCAATCAGGATAAAAAAAGTAACCATTTTGTAGCGATACAATCCGTCCTTGCCGATGGGCAAGATTTGTATGTTCTGGAAACTAATAATCCTCAATTTAAGGGTGTGCAAGATTGTCCAAAATTGTATGTTTTTGATTTAAATACCAATCTATTGAAGCAAACTTATAACTTTTCCGAAGGAAGCTTTCACAAGAATTCTTATATTAATGATCTTCGTGTAGATAAAAAAAGACAAGTAGTTTACTGTACAGATTCTGGAGTGGGAGGTATAGTTGTTTTGGATCTTAAAACAGGTACAGCTAAAAGATATTTGGATCAACATAAAGTTACAATGGCCGAAACGAATCAGCTTACTTGTAGCAATGGTGTTTGGAAAAACACAGTGCATTCTGATGGTATTGAGTTTGATGCTAAAAACGACATCTTGTATTTTCACGCTTTAACTGCATATACCTTATATGGTATTAAAATAGATCATTTGCTAAGGAATGATATAAGTCAAATTATGGCTATTACAACAGCTGCGCCTGATGGTCTGATTATGGATAAAAAAGGTACTATATATTATGGTGATTTAGAGCATGACGCGATACATTATCTCGATAGAAAAGGAAAGATAGGAGTCCTAACCAACAATAAGGCGAAGGTTAAATGGGCCGATTCTTTTGCAATTTACAAGGACTATTTGTATTATACTAATTCTCGAATCAATGAAGCGATTGGGGATATACAACAACTAGATTTTACTATTTATAAGATGAAATTGAAAGATAGTAAAAAATAAAAGTGTTTTTAATAGAACACTTTGCTCGAATAGATTATTAAAAAAAGGGGTGAATAGTTAGTACTATTAGCCCCTTTTTGTATTGGTGTCGCAAGTCAAAGAAATTAATGGTCATAACTGATCACACGAGAAATTTGCCATTTACCTTTCGTGTTTTTCCAAATCATTAAGAATTTAAAAGTGCCAATTTCTTCTTTGCCATTTTCGAAATGACGGAACTGATGCGTACCCGTTTCAATGGCTCCATAATCTTTTATAGGATGTACAGCTAGGCTTCCTTCTACAAGTTGTCGGGTGAGTTTGTTTTCGTTTTTAAACATTTTTTCAAAATTTTCAAAAACGACAGCATAAGAAAGTAAGCCACCATTGTCTTGAAACCACTCTAAATCCTCGGTAAAAAGAGATTTGAATTTTGCCATATCTTTTGTGTTGAAGGCATCAAAAAGTTTCTTGTCCATAGCTGTAATTTCATTGTATAGTGCTTTGGAAGTAGTCGCTACTTTTTTTTCTTGACCAATCACGGTTGTTGTGAATAAGAAAATACAAATGATACAAAAAGAGATTAGGTAGGTTTTCATACAAAGTACTTTATTTCTTTTTTGTATGCAATTCCATATAATCTAATGTCAAATCGGCCATACTCGTCATTCCTAATACAAAGCTTCCTTCGTCTATATAAAAATCGGGGGTATGATGTGAGGGCATTTCACTGGCTTTTTTCCCTTTAGGCATTCCACCAATAAAGTAAAATAATCCTGGGATTTTAGCTTGATAGAAAGAGAAGTCTTCGGCTCCCGTAACGGCTTCAGTTAAATGAACATTGTCTTTTCCTGCTGCTGCTTGTAAAGTAGGGAGCATTTGTTCAGTAAGTGAAGGGTCATTATAGGTTATCAATGTTTTTTTAGAAATGGTAACTTCTGAGCTTGCGCCTGCGCTTTCGGCTATATTGGTGGCAATGGTCTTGATTCTACCATGAATAAAATCTTGGGTTTTAGAATCCAATGTTCGAATCGTACCACTTAGCGTCAACGACTCAGGAATAATGTTGCTTCGAACCCCAGCATTGATTTGGCCCACGCTCACTACAGCAGCGTTTTCGGTTAAATTTACATTGCGACTCACAATAGTTTGTAAGCCCAGAACAATTTGTGAGGCGGTAACAATCGGATCAACGGATTGCCAAGGATAAGCTCCATGCGATTGTTTACCGTTGACTTGTATGGTAAACCAATCCGAGGACGCCATGGTGCCTTTTGGTCGGTATTTGATTTGACCCACTTCGGTTTGTGCATTAATATGAAGGCCAAAAATAACATCCACTTTTGGGTTATTCAAAACACCTTCTTTTACCATTAACTCCGCGCCCCCTTCTTCGCCTTCTGGTGGTCCCTCTTCTGCAGGTTGGAAAATGAATTTTACAGTTCCTTTGATTTCATTTTTTATTGAGGCTAAAATTTCGGCAGTTCCCATTAACATGGCTACATGGGTATCATGACCGCATGCATGCATTACACCCACAGCTTGTCCGTTATATTCTCCTGTTACTTTGGAAGTAAAAGGCAAGCTTACTCGTTCTTTTACGGGGAGTGCATCCATGTCGGCTCTTAAGGCAACTACAGGTCCAGGTTTTCCTCCTTTTAGAATGCCAACTACGCCAGTTTTTGCTACACCAGTTTGCACTTCAATTCCTAGAGAGCGTAAGTGTGAAGCGACCTTTTCAGCTGTTTTAAATTCTCTATTGCCTAATTCTGGATTTTGATGCAATTCTCGCCTCCAACTAACTACTTTAGATTCTAAACTAGCTGCTTTTTGAGCTACTTTTGTTTTTAACGTTTGATTTTGAGCAGTACTACACAATGCAATTAGCAAAAGGCTTGAAGTAAATATTGCTTTTTTCATGAATTTGGTTTTTGGTTGTAAACAAATATAACAAAAAATGGACTGCTTCGAGTAATAAAAAAAAGCCGATAAATTCGGCTTTTGATGTGTATAGACATTGGTTTTAATTAGTTTTTTGATTTAAGGCGGTTTTTGAAAACTTTCTCAAATTTTTCTAATTTGGGTTGAATCACTAATTTACAATAAGGAAGCGATTGGTTTTTTTCGTAATAGTCCTGATGACTATCTTTGGCTTTGTAAAATTGGGTTAAGGGTTCTAGTGTTGTTACAATGGGGGAATCATACACTTTTGCCTTCGTCAACGCCTGAATGATTTGTTGGCCTGCTTTTTTTTGAGTTTCATTTTTATAAAATATGGCAGAACGGTATTGTGTTCCTACATCAGCTCCTTGGCGATTCAATGTAGTGGGGTCGTGAACAGTAAAGAACACTTTGAAAATTTCATCCAAACTGGTTTCGTTTTTATTAAAGGTAATCTGTACAACTTCTGCAGCACCAGTTGTGCCTGAAGAAACCGCTTCATAACTGGGATTCTTTACAGTACCTCCAGCAAAACCAGATACTACTTTTTGTACCCCTTTTAGGTTTTCATAAACAGCTTCAACACACCAATAGCAGCCTCCTGCCAAAACAATAGTGTCTATAGAGGAAGAAGGAGAGGGTGGGACCACTTTTTTTTGAGCTACACTGATAGCACTAGATAAAAGGATAAGAAAAAATAGTTGTTTCATAAGTCAATATTATTGGTTATCGGGAACAAAATCTAATGAAATAGCATTCATACAGTAGCGTTTGCCTGTAGGAGCTGGACCATCATCAAAAAGGTGTCCCAAGTGACTATCACATCGACCACAATTGGCTTCTATACGCTGCATGCCATAAGAGTTGTCTGGTTTGAATGTAATACTTTCTTTGTTGTCTTGCTCAAAAAAACTAGGCCAACCACAACTGCTTACAAATTTTTGATTGGATTTGAAGAGTAGATTTCCACATGCCGCACAATAATATGTCCCTTTCGTTTCTGAATTCCACATAGTTCCTGTGAAGGCTCTTTCGGTATCAGCTTCTCTAGCTACAGCATATAAATCAGGTGAAAGTATTTTTTTCCATTCAGAATTTGGAATTGTTACCTTTTTGGTGTCAGTATTTGAATAATAAGGATTCTCTGGTTTGTGAAGGACTTCTTTCATAGTAGTGGCTTTAGATGATGTGTTTTTTGAAGTTGTGTTTTGTGCACAAGCCTGAAAGAGTAGGCTCTGTATAAACAACAATAGAACAATAGTTTTTTTCATAGGTGTTCATTTAGAATGTTGATTTAAATTTATGCTACAAAAAGCATCATGTTTACTGTGCAGATAGTTTGTAATAATTTTAACTTTTGTTTAACGGTATAGCTTGTCTTATCAGATAATTTTATTTTTTTTAAATTATAAAATTAACTTGTATATTTTTCATTTGTGTTTTAATTTGCGAATTAAGAAAAACCGGTTTAGTATGTTAAAGTACTTGAAATAATGAAAAAATAACGACAAGTAGCTTTTGATTTAATCGTCATATTTTACTCAAAGATACAAAAGTTGAGATTCGTTTAGGAAGAAGATAGCTGCTTTCATGTTCTTGGAGCAAAATGTATCAACAAAACGAAAGACAATGTTAAAGCACCCTATTTTTCTAATCATTTTTGTACTTTTGACCAGTAATTTTATTTATGGAAGAAGAAAAAGTTATTTTAGTTAATGAATTAGACGAACCCATTGGTCTAATGCCTAAATTAGAGGCCCATCAAAAAGCAATTCTACACCGTGCATTTTCTATTTTTATCTTGAACGACAAAAAAGAGATTATGTTGCAACAAAGAGCTAAGCACAAATATCACTCACCTTTACTTTGGACCAACACTTGTTGTAGTCATCAAAGAGATGGCGAAACCAATATTCAAGCAGGAAGCCGTCGATTATATGAAGAAATGGGCTTTAATACTGAAATCAAAGAATTGTTTCATTTTATTTACAAAGCGCCTTTCGATAATGGTTTAACAGAACATGAATTAGATCATGTGATGATAGGCTACTACAATGAGAATCCTATAATTAATCCTGAAGAGGTGGAAGATTGGAAGTGGATGAAAATAGAAGAAGTTAAAAATGATATGCAGATTCATCCTGAAATTTACACCGTTTGGTTTAAGATTATTTTTGATGAATTTTACCATTTTCTAGAAGACCACGCTATATAAATTAAATCCCAATTTACGATACCTTATGAGAGTAACCATTTCTCGAAAAGCACATTTTAATGCTGCACACCGTTTGTATCGAAAAGATTGGACTTTCGAACAAAATGAGGCTATTTTTGGAAAATGCAATAATCCCAATTTCCATGGTCATAATTATGAGTTAATTGTAAGTGTGACTGGAGAGATTGATCCAGAAACAGGCTATGTGATGGATGTGAAATTTTTAACAGACATTATCAAATCAGAAGTAGAGGAGAAAATGGATCACAAAAATTTAAATCTAGATGTCCCAGAATTCGAAAATCTTAACCCTACAGCAGAAAATATTGTGGTAGTGATATGGAATAAGATACGATCCAAAATAAAAGATGATCTAGATTTAGAAGTAGTACTCTACGAAACCCCACGTAATTTTGTAACCTATAAAGGAGAATAATTAAATAAAAATAGTTTAGAATTTTAACTCATGCCAATTGAATTAGGAGAGGTAATGCCTCATTTTACTGCACAAGACACTAATGGGGAAAAATTTGACACCAAAGAATATATAGGTAAAAAGCCATTAGTAATTTATTTTTATCCAAAAGACAACACCCCAGTTTGTACAGCGCAAGCTTGCGGTTTCAGAGATCAATATCAAGATTTTACCGATTTAGGAGCAGAAGTCATTGGTATTAGCAGTGATACAGTGGATTCACACGATGCCTTTGCAAAACAACACAAATTACCATTTATTCTTTTATCGGATACCGACAAGAAAATAAGAAAGTTATTTGGTGTGCCTTCTGGCTTATTAGGAATTCTTCCTGGTCGAGTTACTTATGTAGTTGATCAACAAGGAAAAGTAGTTTTGATTTTTGATGATAGTACTAACGCAACGAAACATATTTCAAAAGCTCTAGAAGCCATAAAAAAAATAGTATCATAAAACAACAAAATAATAGCAATTCAAATAAAAGGAATTGGCGATATTTGAAATAAAAAAATGATGCAAACAAAACTATATCCCCTGCAATTTTACCCTATACTAAAAGAACGTATTTGGGGCGGTGAAAAACTGAAAACTATTTTAAATAAACCGATAGTGTCGTCAATTACAGGAGAAAGTTGGGAATTGTCAGCAGTAGAGGGAGATTGTAGTATTGTGGCTAATGGCGATTTGAGTGGCAGAAGTTTAAATGAAATAATCGAAAATCATCCTGAAGAATTATTAGGTAGTAAGGTATTTGAAAAGTTTGGCAAACAATTTCCTTTGTTATTCAAATTTCTTGATGCTCGAGAAGACTTGTCAATTCAAGTGCACCCTAATGATACTTTGGCCAAAAAAAGACACAACTCGTTTGGTAAGACAGAAATGTGGTATGTAATGCAAGCTGATCCCAATTCAAGATTGATTGTGGGATTTAAAGAAGATTCTAATGCCACAGAATATGTTGAAAAGCTAGAAAATAACGAACTGCTTTCAATTTTAGATACAAAACAAGTCCAAAAAGGAGATGTTTTCTTTTTAGAAACGGGAACCGTTCATGCCATTGGAGCAGGATTGGTTATTGCAGAGATTCAACAAACCTCGGATATTACTTATCGGTTATTTGATTTTAATAGAAAGGATGCTCACGGGAATACTAGAGAGTTGCATGTAGATCTGGCTTTAGATGCAATCAATTATCAGAAAGTTGAAACACAACAACACTATTCCAAAATAGAAAATCAATCCAATCTTATGGTGGATTGTCCTTACTTTACCACTAATTTTATTCCATTGAATGGTGATGTGCCAGTAACAAAAAAAGGACAATCGTTTACTGTATATATGGTTGTTGATGGGGATTGTTCTCTCAGTAGTGATGGTAAAACCTATACGTACAAAACAGGCGATACTATATTGATGCCTGCTGCGATTCAGACGTTTACCCTGCATGGAAATGCTTCTCTTTTAGAAATTTACATTTCATAGTTTGTATTCGAAAGATTATGTGTACTTTTGCAAACGCAAATTTTAGTACTATATATAAATTAAATAAAAATGGCAAACGTTAAGAATTTAAAGAAAGACATCAACTACGTTTTAGGAGATATTATTGAAGCAGTTTACTTGTATGAATTAACAACTACAGGAAAACCTACAGAACAGACTAATGCTTTAATTGATGAGGCTATTGCTGCTTTTGATACTTTGATCGCAAAAGTGAATCAAAAAAATGTGGAAAACAAAAAAGCACATTTCAAACAAATTAATTTGGAATTAGAACAAACTGCAAATCAATTGATTGCTAAAATTAACGAATTGTAATCAAAAAAAAGTCTGAATTTGTTTTGGAGAATTCGAATTCAGACTTATATTTGCACCCGAAATAAGACGCCAGCGTAGCTCAGTCGGCTAGAGCAGCTGATTTGTAATCAGCAGGTCGTGGGTTCGAATCCCTCCGCCGGCTCCAAGAAAACCACCTAAGTAAAATAGGTGGTTTTTTGTTTTAGGTAGTATATAGTTGAATAGAAACTGAAACTTTTTCGTTTTGTTTTTGCAAAATTAAATTATGTGTTTATATTTGCACTCGAAATAAGACGCCAGCGTAGCTCAGTCGGCTAGAGCAGCTGATTTGTAATCAGCAGGTCGTGGGTTCGAATCCCTCCGCCGGCTCCAAGGAAAACCATCTAAGTAATTAGGTGGTTTTTTTGTTTTGGGCTATTTTGTAGTGCTCCTAGCTAATAGGTTTTGATATTCTTTTTGTCGAATGGTTTGTTATTGGTGATGATGTGGTGGCTTTGAAGAAAGAAAATACCTTTGACGGCTTTTGTTTATAGTCGTCTTTTTTTTAGGAGCTTTTTCCGGCTGTCCGTTGTATCTCTTGGGTCGAACCCCGCCCCAAGAGGATGCCACTCCCATCCGGGCTAGGGTAGTGAATGCTAAAAGAGCGTTTTTTTAATGATTAT
>NZ_JBVHCY010000017.1:0-24394 GCF_057922445.1 Flavobacterium sp. UM26
AACTTATGAAAGGCACAACAAACCTTCGTGTAATTCTTATTCGAAGGCTTGTTATGTCTTTTTTTAAACTAAAAAATAAATAAATTTTTAGTTTGTATATATCATAGTAATCGGGGCTAAGAGTGAGCATAGTCTTTTTTTGTAAACATTTCTTTGACTTTCTTGCACAAAAAAACGAAGCACTAGGCCTCGTTTTCATAAGTTGATATTTATTGTTTTTTATCGGTCATATGTAATTCGCATATCTTCATTGGTTTTTACGACAAATTTTCGGTCACGCTCATTTCATATTATTTTGGAATGTATTCCTAATTTTTCAAGTCTTTGATTACTTTAAAGGCTACATCTACTTCATTCTCACTCACCAAAATAGTAAACTCATTCGAAGTCGAAATCACCTCATTGATAATAATTCCTTCCCAAGCCAAACGCTGAAAAATGAAGTAGTAAATACCCGGAACCACTATGTTTTCTTTTGGTAACTTAACCGTAATCGAGGCTAAATTTTCTAATTTCTGAATCAATTTCTCACTAGAAAAATGTTTTTCAACTAAGTGATTCACGCTATTACTCACTACAATGTTAATCTCATTAACTCCACGTGAGGAAGTATAGAAAATATCCGAAAACGTATTAATGTCGGTAATCAAATCAGCTTGCTTGTTTAAAACAGTGTCAGAAACCGCAAAAGTGTAATCCGTAAGCTCCGAGCGTACGGTAATTTCACCAATGTTTTTGATTACTTTATTGATTTTATGATTCAATTTGAAATCCAATTCTTCTGTTAATCGTTTCAAAGCCATCACCACAGCACCTTGCTTTACTTCTTTACCAAATTCACTTTCTAATTCGGTCATAATATTCCGAGATAATGAAGTCAAGTTGATAATACCCATTGAAAGAGCGTTCAATAAAAAAGGTTTGGTTTTGATGTAATTTTCTACAATTGAAGAAACAGTTTTCATAACAAATACATTTTTAATTTTTTTAGAGAAAGATTAGATTTAACTGACAAAATGTGTTAAATCTCTTTGCAAAGATAAATAAAAAACAATTTGTTACAAATATAACATTAGGTTTTTTTGATTAAAAATGAAAAAAAGCATCGGTAAGGTGTTCAATAGCAAAGGATTCCTTTTGTTTATGAATCGCAATAATATCAAATCGTACATTTACATCGATTTCGTTGAGGGTTACATAAGCATCGACAGCTTTTACCAATAATTGGATTTTTTTGGGTTTTACAAAGTCTTGAGGCAATCCAAACTCGATAGAAGACCTTGTTTTGACCTCAACAACGGCCAAAATATCCTCTTTTTGAGCCAAAATATCAATCTCCGCCTTCTGAAAAATCCAATTCGTTGCTAAAATCGTGTAACCTTCTTTTTTCAGAAAATCAACCGCTAGCTCCTCACCTAGTTTTCCTAATTCGTTATGTGCTGCCATATTTTAAATCAAAACCCTTTTGAAATTTTAAACATATAAGTCATATTCGTTTTTTTAAATTCACCATATAAGGCAAATAAGGTCATTTAAGATTTGAATAGGAATGGACTTTAGTCCATTCATAATAATGCAAACCCACATCAGGCTTTAGCCAAAATAGAACATAATTTGGGCTAAAGCCTTTCTAGATTCTCATTAAAAAACATCCCGCTAAAGCAGGATGCAATTGATGATTTTGACAATATTTACTCTCGCTTTTTTAATCTGTAATCAGTTTTTGAACCATATAAGGCATATAAGGTCATTTAGGTACAATGATTATTGTGAATTAATCGAATAAAAGAAAACCATCTTTCTATGTGAACCTTGTGCCCGCCTTTGTGTCCTTCGTGGTTAAAATCCAACTTATCTGCCCTTCAATACCTTATATGGTTCAATAAATAATTGTAAACTTATATGTTTAAACTAAAAACTATTCAAATACCACAGTAGTCCCTGTAGCCGTGACTTCAAGTGTGATGGTGTTTCCCAAAATCAACGCGCGATTGTCCTTGATATGTCCCGCTGGGAAATTAAATACCACGGGAATGTTATAGGATTTGGTTACGTCATCAATTATTTCAAGTGCATTTTTGCCCCAAGGAATATCGTTATCCTTCATTTTGGTCATACCGCCTACGATAATTCCTTTGATGCTTTCTAAACAACCGTTGCGTTTCAGGTTCATCATCATACGGTCGATGTGGTACAAATACTCATCTAAATCTTCGATAAAAAGAATTTTATCCGAACAATCAATAGCAGAAGGCGAACCAAACAAACTATACAAAATCGATAAATTCCCACCTACCAGTTCACCTTTGGCTTTGCCCAGACGATTCATTGCAGTTGATTCAATAGTGTAGGATAAAGGTTGCCCAAACAAGGCTTTGTATAAAGTAGCAATCGATTCTGGAGCGGTTCTAGGAATACTCACAGGCATCGTTCCGTGTATGGTTTTGTAGCCCAACGTATTCAAATGATTGTGCAAAACCGTAACATCACTAAAGCCTACAATCCATTTAGGATGCTTTTTGAAAGTTGAAAAATCCAATAAATCAATCATTCTCACCGTTCCATAACCGCCACGGGCACACCAAATCGCTTTAATATTAGGATTGTCCATTTGCTTTTGAAAATCGGCCGCACGTTGCGCATCGGTCCCCGCCAATTGATTTTGGTCTAAACCAATGGTGCTTCCAATCACCACTTCTAGCCCCCAGCTATGCAATAAGTCGATAGTAGGTTGTAAATTATCTTCGATATTTTTTCGAGCGGTAGCCACAATGGCAACGGTATCTCCTTTTTGAAGTACGGGTGGTGTAATCATCTTTTTTTGAGCTTGACTGTTAGTAATCGAGCATACAAAAACAAAAAACAAAGCTTGCCATAAAAAATGACCCTTGCTATTGGCTTTTGCTTGTCGATTTGTAATAATGTTTAAGTTGGATTTCAATAGTTTCAAAACTAAGTTATAAAAACAAATATAGGCAAATCCTAAAATATGCAGCGGTTTCTAATGGAAATCCCTTAACTTTACTTGTAGCGATTTTAGTATAATATATATGAAGTATAACTGGTTGATTTTTGGACTCTTGCTTGCTTTGGGGACATCTCCTCTATTTTCACAAACCAAAAAATTCAAAATACATACGGTTGCGTTTTACAATTTTGAAAACCTTTTTGACACCATCAACGACCCCGATACTTTTGACGAAGAATGGACACCCGATGGTTTGCATCGCTGGACGAAAGCAAAATACCAAACCAAGCTCCAGCATTTGGCACAAGTCCTTTCGGAAATTGGTACGCCCGAAAACAAAGAATTGCCCACTTTTATCGGCGGATGCGAAATCGAAAACCGAGCCGTACTCGAAGATTTGATTCAACAATCCCAACTACAAGAGGCCGAATATGGTATCATTCACTTTGATTCGCCCGACAAGCGCGGCATTGATGTGGCTTTGTTATACCGAAAAAAATGGTTTCGACCGACAAATTACAGTGCGATTCCCTTGTATTTGAATGCTACTACTGAGTCTGAAAAAACCAATACTGCTGCATCATTGGCTGAAAAAACAGAAGATGATGTTCCTATTTTAGCACCAACCAAAAGGATATACACTCGAGACCAATTGCTCGTTAGTGGCTATTTGGAAGGAGAAGAAATCCATCTCCTTATCAATCACTGGCCTTCTCGTTCAGGTGGAGAGCAAAAAACAAGCGCCTACCGAGAAGCCGCAGGAAAACTGAACAAGAAAATTATCGATTCGCTACAACAACTCAATGTCAATGCAAAAATCATCACGATGGGTGACCTCAACGATGGTCCTCATAACAAGAGCATAAAAGTGGCTTTGGGTGCCAAAGGAAAGAAAACAGCGGTAACTCCACACGAAATCTTCAATCCTTTTAAAACTTTGTTGAGCAAGGGATTGGGAACCATTGCACACCAAGATGCTTGGGATGTTTTTGACCAAATTATGCTTACAGGAACCTGGCTCAGTTCGGATTATTCGACTTGGCAGTATTGGAAAGCAGGCATTTTCCAACGGAATTACCTCATTCAAACTCAGGGAAAATTCAAAGGCTATCCACTCAGGCATTCCCTAACCGAAGTTGGGTACAGCGACCATTTCCCTGTGTATGTTTATTTGATTAGAGAAGGGAAATAGGCACTCGATAATTTCCGCCACGAATTCACTAATAAATAACGAATTATAATGTGTTTTAATGGCACAAATTATTAAGATTGATGAAATTCGAGACATTCGGTTTCAATTTCGATGTGTATTTGTGATAATTGGTGCAATTGGTGGCTAACTTTTTTATAAGCACATTCCGTTAAGTAGGGGAAGAAGTGGTTTTTGATAGTATCATTTGATAGTATCATTTTCCTTATCTTAGCCTTTCCAATTTTAGCACAAAAACAATGGCCATAGCAAAACCCTTCAACCTTAACCAATGGATTCAAGATAACCGTGAGTTACTAAAACCACCCGTTGGCAACAAGAATCTTTATGTTGATTCAGGCGACTATATCGTGATGATTGTGGCGGGTCCGAATGCCCGAAAAGATTACCACTACAACGAAACGGAAGAGCTTTTTTACCAACTCGAAGGCAGTATAAAAGTCATCATTCAAGAAGAAGGACAGCGTAAGGAAATGGAACTGCACGCGGGAGATATGTATTTGCATCCCGCTAAAATTCCGCACTCGCCTGTACGTTCCGAAGGTTCTATTGGACTAGTGATTGAACGCAAAAGAGCTGGTTTGGGCTTTACCGATGGTTTGCTTTGGCATTGTGATAGTTGTAATCACAAACTGCACGAAGTTTATTTTGAACTCCACAACATTGAAAAAGATTTTCTCCCTCATTTTCAACATTTCTATAGTTCTGAGACGTTACGTACTTGCCAAAATTGTGGCACCGTGATGGATACCGACCCAAGATTTATGGGGAAGAAATGATCGTTGGGATAAATTTTTAAAACATATAAGTCATAGGAGTTTTGCATCCTTCGTGTAAATGCTTGTGAATTATCTTATTGTTATTGAACCATATAAGGTATTTAAGGTCATTTAAGAATTTACTTTTTGAACACTGCTGTTTTTTTACCACGAAGCAACACAAAGAAGTCACGAAGAAGCACAAAATTATATAGCATTCCTTTGTGAACTTAGTGCAAAACCTTGTGTCCTTTGTGGTTAAATTTTTTACACAAAACAATACTCTTTCACTTTGCGTCCCTTGCGTAAAACCTTGCGAACTTTGTGGTTAAACTTTTAGTACGGATTTAAGCGAAACTTAAATGACCTTAAATGCCTTATATGTTTCATTTTTTTCAATAATAAACTACAACTCCATACGCACCCCTTGTTCAGGAAAAACAAAAGTCAATCCCAACTCGTTTGGAGCCGCTAATTGTTGCTTTATTTTTTGGATGGAAGCAGCAGGAGGCTTCAAATGGGTAATGATGATTTTGCACTTTTGCAAGGCTTCTTTGCCAGTGAGTGCTGCCAAAACCTGCATTTCTTTCATCAAATGTTTTGGTGTTAAGTGTCCGAATAGGAACGCATCGGGTTGTTCGTTAGGAAACGAAACTTCTATCAAAATACCTTTCAACTCTTGCCTTTGAATCAATGGTGCGATAGCTTTCCAAAGGTCGGCTAGGTTTGTGGTTTTTTCTACAGAATCAGGTCCTGTATCGCCTAAATACAAGATTGCATTGTTATCTTTTTTGATTAAAAATGCAGTGCTTTCGTAGGGATTTACGTGACTCAACGGAAATGCTTGCACCGTCATTGAGGTATTCGAAATGGGTATGGTTTTTCCAAAAGAAAGAGTTTCGAAATGGTATTTTTTTAAGGGTTTCCCCAAACCTTCATCGCCAAAATTCGCCCAAGTCTGGTCGTTAAAATAATGGTTTTGCATCATTTTCATAGCCGGAGCTATCGCGTAAACGGTTTTGGTCGAGTCGGCGGGCGAATTGATAATCAAACCAGACACGTGGTCCAAATGCGCGTGTGAAATACAATAGCCTTTGATGTATTGGCGCAAAACAGTACTCGAAGGCACAGAAAAAGTGCCTTTTTCAATTGCTTTTTCAATACCGGAATGAACGGTTCCAGCATCTAAACAAACGTATTCCTTTGTCCCGATAGGAGCCACTAAATAGGCCGACAAATTACGCTCATCGATTCCGCCATATACTCCCAAAGGGACCACTTCAAAAACGGGTTTTGTGTTTTGTCCAAAAGAAACTAATGTGCTCACAAAAAATAACAGTAGCAAACCCAACACTTTTCTCATCTTTTCTGCATTGAAAATTAAAGGCTAAAAGTACGGCTTCTGCTGAAAATGGCTGTTTTTTTTAAATCAAATCTGCCTTAATTTTGCGATTTAGGTTACTTTTACGGCTTCTCAAAAGGACTTCAATCAACAGAAAGTCTTGATTTTTTGGTGTTTACTAATTTTAACTAGGAACACTTCTTTGAAATTTGCTTCTAAACACTATCTTTACGAAAAAAATATAACAATTTTAACTAAAAAAGTTACAATGACAACAATAGCAACTCAATTCGGAATGAACGAAGCCCTAGCGCAACTAGGAATTAAAGCGGTAAATGAAGGAACTTCTACTGGAACGCAGCATTTTGCGAGCGGTTCATTATTAGAAAGTTATTCTCCTGTAGACGGACAATTAATTGCCTCAGTAACGACAAGTTCAGCTGCGGATTATGAAAAAGTGATGCAAACTGCGACAGCTGCTTTCAAAACATTTCGATTGATGCCAGCCCCACAACGTGGAGAAATTGTACGTCAGTTTGGAGAAAAATTACGCCAAAACAAAGAAGCCTTAGGGAAATTAGTTTCTTATGAAATGGGAAAATCGTTGCAAGAAGGCTACGGCGAAGTTCAGGAAATGATTGATATTTGTGACTTTGCAGTAGGATTGTCCCGTCAGTTACACGGATTGACGATGCATTCTGAGCGTCCTGGACACAGAATGTATGAGCAATACCATTCGCTTGGGGTAGTAGGTATTATTTCTGCCTTCAACTTTCCGGTAGCGGTTTGGGCTTGGAATACCGCTTTGGCTTGGATTTGTGGTGATGTGTGTGTTTGGAAACCTTCTGAGAAAACACCTCTATGCGGAATAGCTTGTCAAAATATTATTGCCGAAGTGTTAAAAGAAAACAACCTTCCAGAAGGAATTTCTTGTTTGATTAACGGTGATTACACTATTGGTGAATTGTTAACCAAAGACACTCGTGTTCCCTTAGTTTCGGCTACGGGTTCAACTAGAATGGGGAAAATTGTAGCACAAACGGTTGCTGGTCGTTTAGGAAAATCGCTTTTAGAATTGGGTGGAAACAATGCGATAATTGTGACTCCTGATGCAGATATCAAAATGACGGTGATTGGAGCTGTTTTTGGCGCTGTTGGAACCGCAGGACAACGTTGTACCTCAACCCGTAGATTAATCATCCACGAAAGTATCTATGACAAAGTAAAAGACGCTATTGTGGCTGCTTACGGGCAATTGAGAATTGGAAATCCATTGGATGAAAAAAACCACGTGGGACCACTTATTGACAAACAAGCTGTTGAGATGTATAATCAAGCGTTGACCAAAGTAGTAGCCGAAGGCGGTAAAATCTTAGTAGAAGGTGGCGTCCTCACGGGTGAAGGCTATGAGAGCGGTTGCTATGTAAAACCAGCTATTGCTGAAGCTCAAAATAGCTTCGAAATTGTACAACACGAAACCTTTGCACCTGTATTATATTTATTAAAATACAATGGCGATGTGGAAAACGCGATCGAAATACAAAATGGTGTGGCTCAAGGTTTGTCTTCTGCTATTATGACCAATAATTTGCGTGAAGCAGAACGTTTCTTGTCAGTAGCGGGGTCGGATTGTGGGATTGCCAACGTGAATATTGGAACTTCGGGAGCCGAAATTGGAGGTGCTTTTGGTGGAGAAAAAGAAACTGGTGGCGGAAGAGAATCAGGATCTGACGCTTGGAAAGTGTATATGCGTCGCCAAACGAATACCATCAATTATACGACCAATTTGCCTTTGGCACAAGGGATTAAATTTGATTTGTAATATTCAGTTTATATAAATGAAAACCCTTTCAGTTTTTCATACTGAAAGGGTTTTTTATGACTAATTGTTTCCAAAAAATGACTAATGTAACTCCCTAGCCCCGATGGGAGGGAAAATCCTTTTTATCCCTTTTTCGGGATAAAAAGATTGGAAGGACAGCGGGACTATGCTCCCAAAAAAGCCTTTTGCCTACTGCTCCTAAAAAACTTTAATTTCTTCCTTTTTCGTCGAAATACAACTGATGTAAGGGTTCGCTTTGCCAATATTCTTTGGTATCGATATCCATAATTGTGAGTGGTCCTTTGAAGGCGGCGCCGGTGTCTACATTCCAAACATTGGCCATTTGAACGGGTATGGTTTGCTCTAATCGAGTGACTGGAGTGTGGCCAATATAAATTTCGTTGTAAAGCGTTAGGCGTTTGGGATAAGATAAATGGTCTTTGGGCAAGGATTTATCCAAGGCAACAGCCGTTTCCCAAAGGGTTCGATCCCAATAAAATAAGCGTGGAAAATATTCGTAATGAATTCCATTAAGATTGGTAAAACCCGCGTGAATAAACAATCGGTTCTGCTCGTCAAGATAATAATTGTCTAAAGAGTGTAAGAATTCGATATGCTGCTGAATGGTAGCTTTGTCCACTTTTTCATAAGCCAATACGGTTGCTTCTCCACCGTGTTTGTACCACAAAGGATTGTCTTTACCGCTATCGAGATAGTCCAAAAAAAGTTCATCGTGATTCCCTTTAATACAGATGATATTGTGTGTTTTTTTCATCTGGATGAGCAAATCGATGACTTGTGGGGACTGGCTCCAGCCATCGACATAATCGCCCAAAAAAATCAATTGATCGGAAGGGGTTACTTTGGCTCGCTCCAACACTTGATGCAAGGCACGCAAACCACCGTGTATATCTCCAATAACTAATGTTCTCATATAGTGTGGTATTCTAAAATAAAAATGCAAAAATAGGGGAAAAATACACTTGATTTATTTTAAATTATATGACTATCCGTGAATTGTACCATTCTAAAGTAGTCTTGTATTGCTTAAATTATTTATATCCTTGGTACTTTCTGTTCTTTGCCCCTCCGCGCCTTTGGGTGAGTTTTAGCTTGCTAAGCCGCAGAGACATCAAGTAAATTTTCAAAGTTTAATCTCTTGGCAGGAGGTACGGAGAATCTAAATAAATTATTTGCTTGCAACACTATTAACCTCTATCCAATACCCATCTGGATCCTGAAAATAAATTTGCTGAATTCCATCAGCACGGGTAGTAATTTTGTTGGGCTCTCCTGGCCAATCGGAAAATGGAATGTGTTCTTTTTGCAATTGTGCTATCAAGGCATCAAAATGTGGCGTTGTTAAAGCCAAATGCACCGCCTTGTTGATTGTCACAGGCGAAGTAATCGTAGAAACCAAATGCAACTCTTTGCCATCTCCTAAAGAAAACCAACGAATGCCTTCTTTTTGAGTGCGATTGGTAATCTCGGGTAAGTACAAGATTTTGGAATAAAAATCTGCTGCTTTATTGACATTTCTTACCGAAATAGCCAGATGATTCAACGTTAATCCCAAGGTTGTTTTTTCTTGGGCGTACAAGCAAATTACCCAAAGAAACAATATGCACGTAATTGCTTTTTTCATAATTATTATGGTTTTATTTCATAAATATAGTGTTTAATCGTCATTTACAAAAAACCTTGATGATCAAGTACTTAAAAAGGGAATCACTATTTGCTAGTTTGGTAATTAGCAAAAAATAAATAAATTTATACTAGTCTTTTTAAAAATTTCATTCGATGAAAAGCTAGTACTTATTTTAGTCATATTTTGCATTGGTTTTGGTGGAGTTTATAGCTCTTGTTCTTCAGATGTCGAAAGAATTGTAGATTGTCTAACGGAACAAATCAACTTAAAGCTTTCGCATTCATTAGATACTCAAAATCAAAAGAAAAGCTTGTACACTGTTCGATACACTGGATCACTTTCATTGAATAACACCATTCAATGGGATTTTGGTGACGGTCAAAAAGCAACGTTAAGTGGCACCACGGCTGAACATATTTTTACCGCAGCAGGCAAATACACCGTAAAAGCAAAAGTAACCCTGAATAAAGGAAATTCTTCTTGCACGACTACTTTAGAAACTACCGTAACTATTCCGTAGATTTTGAAGTTACACTCGCAAACTACCTCTAAACCCTCTGGCTGCATAATAGGATGATGCGCCATTGTGATAGACAAAAACTGTTTTGTAACGGTAATCCCCAAATAAAGCACCTCCTAAAGCGCGAATTGGAGCGGGCGTCAACAACCAACTAGAAGTTTTGGTATCGAATGGTCCAAATTGTTGCAAATAGCGGTATTCGGATTCGTTTAATAGCTTAATTCCCATCGCTTCAGCCGCTGCTACAGCAGAATTTTCGGGTTTGAATTCTTTTCTTTCGTCTAAAGCTTTGGCATCATAACACCAACTGCGACGTCCTTTGGGACTCTCGGCAGAACAATCATAAAAAAGACATTCATTAGTAACCTCATCATACCCCACCACATCTGGTTCACCACCAGTTTCTTCCATAGCTTGGAGCGATTGCAACTTCAACGGTTGTTGCTGTAATTTTGTCACTACGTTCTCCCACTGAATGCCTTGATGCCGATGGCTATTTTGCTCAAAACGTTTTTGTAGCAATTGCAACAATTGCTTTTGTTCTTCGGAAGTAAGGGGTTGTAGAGGGAGCATTGGTTTAGAATTAGAAAATTATAATCGAAACTCCTTTTCGAAATCGAATATAAAAAGAAGAAAACAGCAATTATCTAACTTTTCGTTTTTCTGAATCTTGTCGATTATCCCAAAAAGCTACAATTTCAATAGTATTCTCTCGTATCTCATAAAAAATCAAGTACTTTTTTACTGGAATAACACGAGTAAACTTGTTAGAAGTTAGTCTTCCAATAAAAGGTGTTTTGGATAACGTTTCTAATAAATCTTCTACTTCCGATAGAAATTTCATACTGTAATTTGCATTTCCATTTCTGTAGTAATAAAACTCAAGTATCGTTTTGAACTGAATTTCGGATAAAGTTGACCAAACTATTTCTTTTGGAGCCATTCTCTCAATTCTGAAATTACTTGGTCGTTTTTACGAAATTTACCTTCTTGTAGTTCTGCTCTAGAAATTTCAATTGAAGCCTCTTGTTCGTTTGTTAACTGATATAGTTCTTGCTCTGAGGAATCAAAAATGGTCTGTAAAGCACTTAAAAAATTTACATCTTTTGACTCTTTTATCCTTGAAATCAAATTTTTCTTTAGTTGTGAAGTACTATCCATTACGCCAATTTTTTAATTTCAAAAATAAACAATTTATTTCTAATTCACAGAAAGTTACAAAACCTTTAAAAGTACAATAGTTATATTACTTCAAACAAAATGAATAATTTGAAAGTAAAACAATTTTCTTCTTAAAACCTACTTCTACCCTCCCAATAATTCCATCAACTCCAAGCATCTTCGGGTGGTTTTGGCATTATCAAAAGTCAGCAACAAACGCAGGCCTGCGGGGGTTTGCTTTTCTTTCATTTTGCATAGATTGGGATGCTTTTGTACAAAATCCAAGACTTTATTGAAGCGATTCGATTGGTAAAAATCGGATTGTTGGTCGGAAACAAAATAGCCAATCATTTTGCCTTGTTTGAGCACTAGTTTTTCGATGCCTACGCGAGTGGCAATCCACTTAATACGAATACTGTTCATTAAGGCATTGGCTCTTGCTGGCAAAGGTCCAAATCGGTCTATCAACTTGTTGATGAAAACGGTCAGTTCTTCTTCGTTTTTGACTTCTCCAAGCTCGTTGTACAACAGCAATCGCTCCGAAACGGTATTGATGTATTCATCTGGGAATAACAACTCAAAATCAGTGTCGAGTTGGAGGTCTTTTACGTATTGTTTGGTTTCGATGTTGTTCTCTTCGGGATACAACTCTTTGAATTCATTCTCCTTAAGTTCCTCAATGGCTTCGTTCATAATTTTTTGATAGGTATCAAAACCAATCTCATTGATGAAACCACTTTGCTCGCCTCCCAACAAATCTCCAGCACCACGAATCTCTAAATCCTTCATCGCAATGTTGAAACCGCTACCCAATTCGCTAAATTGTTCCAAGGCCTGGATGCGTTTTCGGGCTTCTTCGGTCATTGCAGAATACGGCGGACAAATGAAATAACAAAACGCTTTTTTGTTGCTTCGTCCCACACGTCCTCGCATTTGGTGCAAATCCGACAGTCCAAAATTATTCGCATTATTAATGAAAATGGTGTTCGCATTGGGCACATCCAATCCGCTTTCGATGATGGTGGTGGCTACCAAAACATCGAATTCACCGTTCATAAACGCCAACATCAATTCTTCGAGTTTTTTGCCATCCATTTGAGCGTGACCAATGCCTACTCGTGCGTTGGGCACCAAACGCTGAATCATACCCGCGATTTCCTTAATATTTTCAATGCGGTTATTGATGAAATATACTTGACCATTACGCTGAATTTCATACGAAATCGCATCTCGAATGGTTTCTTCATTAAACCCAACCACGTGGGTTTCTATCGGATAACGATTGGGCGGTGGCGTAGTAATTACCGACAAATCTCTGGCCGCCATCAACGAAAACTGCAAGGTTCTTGGAATAGGCGTTGCGGTAAGGGTTAGCGTATCTACATTAGCCGCAATGGTTTTGAGTTTGTCTTTTACATTTACGCCAAACTTTTGCTCCTCGTCTACAATCAACAAACCTAAATCTTTGAAGACCACATTTTTGTTGACCAATTGGTGTGTACCGATGACAATATCTAATTTCCCTTCGGCGAGTTGCTTTAGGGTTTCTGCTTTTTGCTTGGCAGTTCTAAAACGGTTCAAATAGCCCACCGTTACCGGCATATCTTTCAATCGCTCGCTAAACGTTCGGAAATGTTGGTAGGCCAAAATCGTGGTGGGCACCAAAACCGCCACTTGTTTGCTATTGTCCACGGCTTTGAAAGCAGCACGAATCGCCACTTCGGTTTTACCAAAACCAACGTCACCACAAACCAATCGGTCCATTGGGCGTTCGCTTTCCATATCGGCTTTAACATCCTGAGTCGATTTTACTTGGTCGGGCGTGTCTTCGTAAATAAACGAACTTTCCAACTCGTTTTGCAAATAACTATCAGGCGCAAATTGAAAGCCTTTTTCCAAGCGACGTTTGGCGTACAACTGAATCAAATTGAACGCAATATGTTTGACTCTCGCTTTGGTTTTTTGCTTTAACGCTTTCCAAGCATTCGAGCCTAATTTGTAAATTTTGGGTGGTGTGCCGTCTTTACCGTTGTATTTCGAAATTTTGTGTAGCGAATGAATGCTCACATACACAATGTCATTATCGGCATAGACCAACTTAATCGCTTCTTGGGTTTTGCCTTCGACTTGTATTTTTTGCAAACCACCAAATTTCCCAATTCCGTGGTCAATATGTGTCACATAATCGCCAACCGAAAGGGAGGTTAATTCCTTTAGCGTAATGTTTTGCTTTTTCGAATAGCCGTTTTTGATGCTGAATTTGTGATAACGTTCAAAAATCTGGTGGTCGGTGTAACAAGCAATTTGGTTTTCATCGTCGATAAAGCCTTGATACATAGGCAACACGATAGTATGGTATTGCTTTCGAATGTTTTCGGCATTGGCTTCGTCTAATGATTCAAAAATATCGTGAAAGCGTTTCACTTGTCCGTCATTGGAACAAAACAAATAATTTTTGTAGCCGTTAAAATGGTTTTCATTCAGATTATTCAACAACAAATCAAATTGTTTGTTGAATGAAGGTTGTGGCTGAAAATGAAATGGAAACGTTTTTGAGGTTTTAAAAATCGCTTTGCTTCCCCATTCTACGACCGAAAAATCTACAGCACGCTGGATGAAATTCGCTTGATTTAAAAACAATTGCTCGGGTGTGGAGCGTTTGATTTCTTGGGATAATTTCGCGAAAGCTTCTTCGGCTTTGCTAAAATGTTTGTCCAAATCGGCCAACAACAGTTCGGTATTTTGAATAAAAATCACCGTTTGTGGCGAGATATAATCTAGAAAAGATTCCCGATTTTCCTGAAAAAAGGAGTTTTCTACATTGGGAATAATCGTGATTTTTTTCTTGGTCTCTATCGATAATTGGGTGGCGACATCAAAGGTTCGAATACTTTCGACTTCGTTGCCAAAAAACTCGATGCGGTACGGATTGTCATTCGAAAACGAAAAGACGTCTACAATGCCTCCACGCACGGAAAATTCTCCGGGTTCGGTAATAAAATCGACTCTTTTGAACTCGTATTCAAACAACACCTCATTGATAAAATCGATAGAAATCTTATCCCCGACTGCCACTTTCAAGGTGTTTTTGTCCAATTCCTTTCGGGTGACTACTTTTTCAAAAAGTGCTTCGGGATAGGTGACAATTACGGCGGGTTTTTTACGCGAATTGATGCGGTTCAATACCTCAGCTCTTAACAAAACATTGGCGTTGTCGGTTTCTTCTATTTGATACGGTCTTCGGAAAGAGGCGGGATAAAACAGTACATCTTTTTCACCCACCAATTGCTCCATATCGTTCAAGTAATAAGCAGCTTCCTCTTTGTTATTGAACACCAATAAAAAAGGCAATTCGGTTTTCGTAAACAACGAATGCGTAATAAATGAAAAAGCAGAACCTAGTAAACCCGTCAAATGCAATTTGCTGGCGGGTTGTGCTGTCAAACTCGCACTTATTTGAATACACTTAGGTGATTTCTCGTAGGTACTGTATAAAATTGGCTTACTCAACGCGTGGGGTATTTTGTGAAGGTGGCATACTAGATGGAATCGCTCTTGCGGTATCTCTTATCATTTGCAACATTTCAGACTCTCCTGCTTCAACAGGAATCTTACTTTTTACATCAATTTTGTCCATTTCGCGTTGCAAAGCAATCAATTCCAGATTAATTTCACCTACTTGTTTGACTACTTTTTTATATGGAATTTGAGTCAAATGCAAGTACATATCCAACAAACTTACATTGGTTATCAAAATCGAAATCCTGCTTTTGATAGCTGGATTGTTGTATTGTCCAGGAATATTGTCTTTTAATTCCAATGCTTTTTTGGTCAAAGCTTTGGATTTCTTTTGAAAAGCACTAATTGAACTTTTCGGTTTTTGAGCCAATTCGTCCATAAATGTTCGCCACTGAGGCCAGAAAGACATACTGTTTTCTGCAACGACATTTATAGGTGCAGCCTGAAAAACCCAGCCTTTGTTGATATTGGTAAATATGATTTCGTTTTTTTGCGCTTCCTTTTTTTGCGCTTCCATTCGGAGTTTGTTGTCATCGTTGCAAGAAGACAAAAAAAGTACAACTACAAAAAGGAACCAGAATTGGTGTTTCATCTGAAGAATATATTAAAAGCACAAAGTTACAAAGTAAATTTAAGTTATAGGATTTTCCATTTTGGGTTTTCAGAATTCTTTGTGTTATTACCAATGCAAAGAGCCCAGTACAAGACCGAGCTCATTTGCTTCAAACAAAACCAATTGTATCCGTAGATTCCAAAGGGTGTTTAGGAATTATTTTTTTATTTCCACAATACTCACAGCGTATCCTCCACCTGGAGCAGCATATTGAGACAATTGCGATTTGTTGTTTACCTTTACTTTTCGAATGGTATATGCTTGTGGATTCGTTTTGTAATGAGCATCTTTAGCATCAGCATAAATGGTGGCTTCATACGTTTTTCCTTTATCCAAAAAGTCTAGTTTTATTTTAGACGTTCTTGGTGTTTCGCCGTTTACGTTTCCAATGAACCAGTTGTTTGTTCCTTTGGCTTTTCTTGCTACGGTAATATAATCACCGGGTTCGGCTTCAAGATATTTACTTTCGTCCCAATCTATCGCAACGTCTTTAATAAACTGGAAAGCATCTGCAAATTTGTTGTAATGTTCTGGAAAATCAGCCGCCATTTGTAAGGGGCTGTACATTGTTACATACAAGGCTAATTGATTGGCCAAGGTACTGTTGACATGCGATTTGTTCGTTGGACTAAACGAACTGATATTCATTTCGAAAATACCGGGTGTATAATCCATAGGGCCACCTAACAAGCGCATAAATGGCAAGAGTGTCACGTGATTTGGTTTGGAACCACCAAAAGATTGGTATTCTGTTCCTCTAGCCGATTCATTACCAATCAAATTAGGATAGGTTCTGCAAATTCCGGTTGGTCGCACGGCTTCGTGTGCGTTGACCATAATTTTGTATTCGGCTGCTTTTTCTACCGCGTATTGATAGTGGTTGTTGGTCCATTGGCTGTAATGATTAGAACCTAGCGGCAAAATGTTGCCCACATAACCACTTTTTACAGCGTCATAACCATTGTCTTTCATGAATTGGTAGGCTTTGTCCATATGACGCTCATAATTACGAATCGATCCAGAAGTTTCGTGATGCATAATCATTTTTACTCCTTTGGACTTCGCATAGTCACGAATTCCTTTGACATCAAAATCTGGATAAGGAGTTACGAAATCAAAAACATAATCTTTGGAATGGCCAAACCAATCTTCCCAGCCTTCGTTCCATCCTTCAACCAAAACCCCGTCAAATCCGTGTTGCGCAGCAAAATCAATGTATTTTTTCACATTTTCGGTAGTAGCTCCGTGACGACCGTTGGGTTTTACTTTAGTGAAATCGGTAACACCAAGTTGCACCGAAGGCAATTCATCGGTATACGACCAAGTGCTTTTATCGGTAATCATTTCCCACCAAACCCCAACATATTTCATAGGTTTTATCCAAGAAGTATCTTCAATTTTACAAGGATCGTTTAAATTCAATGTCATTTTAGAGGCCAAAATATTTCTGGCATCATCGCTCACTATAATAGTACGCCATGGTGTATTGTGTGGCGCTTGCATCAAACCTTTGTCGCCAAATTGGTCTGGGGTCAACCACGATTCGAAAATCATGTTTTTGTCATCCAAATTCAAATGCATGCAAGAGTAATTGATCAACGCGGCTTCGTGTAAGTTGATATACAATCCTTCTTTAGTTTTCATCAACAAAGAAGTTTGCACACCGGTTGGAGAGAAGGTGGTTTGGGATAAATTGGCCGTTTTGGCTTTTTCGCTAAATCCTCTAATTTCAGATAATTTCGAAGTGGTATAATCGTATTCTTGTGTATCATAATCTCCCGGAATCCAAAAAGCCGTGTGATCTCCGGTCATAGCAAACTGGGTTTTTTCTTCTTTGATTACAAAATAAGATAGGTTTTTTTGCAAAAGAAATTCATAGCGAAATCCTAGTCCTTCGTTAAATAAACGAAAGCGAATCACCATTTGACGTTGGGTTTCTTTTTGATTTAAAGTAACCGCCAATTCGTTGTAATGGTTGCGAATGGAAGCCACTTCTCCCCAAACTGGTTTCCAACTTTCATCAAAAGTTGCCGTTTTGGTATCGGCAATTGCGAAATCATTTCGTAAGGATTTTTTATCGTTTTTCAATTCGAATCCTAAAGTACTGGGTTTTATAACTTCTTTGCCTTTATAACTAAGTGTATAACTTGGAGTGCCATCCGAAAGCAATGAAAATGTCATTACCAATTGTTTATCGGGCGATTGCAATTGCTGGGCTTGTGCCGAAATCATTCCGATACAAAAAAGGAATGCGGAGAATAAGAAGTGTTTCATTTTTTTTTGAATAAAAAGGATTAAACGTTTAGGAGATGCGATGCCAAAAAGTAATCAATACAAAGTGAGAAATTCATCGAAATCGATGTAATCAGTAGCCTTAAAAATTCCTTTTCGGTATAAAAAACTATACCAACAAAATTAGTCGCTTTATCACAGTGAAAACGATAGCGTAAAAAAAAAGTAGATTTAAAATATTACAAAACACTATATTTCAATTATTTACAAAATAAAAGTGAACAAAAAAAGTGGTAGCAATACGAATTAAAAGTGGTTATTTTTCCTGAGCAGTTCCAATTAATAGCACTTGATTTTCGAATTCTTCTCTTGGACCTCGTGCTTTGTTTTTTAATTGAGAGCGGTAATTGTAAATGGTAGAAACAGAATATCTCAAAAACACCGCAATTTTGGCACTGTCTTTTATCCCTAAACGAATCAAAGCAAAAATGCGCAATTCGGTGTTGAGTAGTTCGCCTTTTTTCAAATGAATCGCATCTTGATCGGACAATAAATCCGAAAAATCTTGAATAAAAGAGGGAAACAATTCCAAGAAAGTTTGGTCAAATTGGGTGTAAAATTCCCTTAATTCATTTTCAACAGGCGCATTCGATTTGACCAATTTGAGCAACTCATTTACTTTTCCAGCCGTTGCCATTACTTTAAGCTTTTGACTATATTCCTCAAGTTTACCAATATAATCCGAACATTGGTCCATATAACGGCCAATATAAATTTCCTTCAACAAACTCGCTTCGGCCAAGGTTGCATTGGTATCATTTAGTCGTTGATTGATTTCTTTTAAGTCCTGATTCAAATTAGAAAGTTGTTCATTGGCCAAGGTAAGGGCCTTTTGGGCCGCAGCTACTTTTCGCATTTGTTTGAAAAGCAATACCAAAGCGCCTAATAGGATTAACGACAAAATGCTTACCGCTAACAGAAAAATGGTCAATTGTGTACGATTGGTTTCGTTTTTATTTTCGTAAGCTTGGTTAATGATGGGCAGCATTTTAGAAATTTCATAAGTCCGTAGTTTGGCATTACAAAACAAGGCGTCTTCCAAAGATCGCTTGATGTAGGTGTACGCCCGATCAATATCGCCTTCTTCATACAAGATAAAAGCTATTTTACGCAACGAAATATTTTCTTTTTTGGCCAATTGTACATCAGAAATAGCCGAAAGAATCAACCACTTTTTTTGTTGTTCTTTATCTTTTTTTAATCGATAGCCTTCTGCAATCAAATACGCTAAAACCGCTTGATCGGGATCCTGAGCAGATGTTGACGTGTAAAAACGAAGTAACGCAGCAATCGCTTGATCGTACAGCTTTTTTTCAAATAAAACATCGGTATTTGCAATACAAAATTCTCGACTTTTCGGCTGAAAATACAACATAGAAGAATCTCGGTAGCGTTGAGTCAATGCCTTGTACTTTTGTTTTTCTAAAGCCGAAGCCGCATATTCAGTCAAGTAACCATAGACAATTCGGTACGTGCCGAAATAATATCCTTTGATACTTGGTGTGGTGTTCACGGGTATGGACTCCAACAAGTCAATCGACTCTTTATACATACCTGAAGTACCTAATATCATCGCTACATTGAGCTGAGCCCCGTTTACTTTTTCTAAATCGTTTAAAGCTAGGGCTACTTGCCAACTTTTTCTAGCATAAGTAAGCGCCGAATCCAATTGAAAGGCTGTATACTCTGAATGAAGTTGTACATAAATCGCATACCGTTGCTCGTTAGAAGTACTGTAACGCAACTCATCTTTGAGATACTGTAACCGCTTTTCTTTTTTGGTAATAGCATTCGGATAGTCTGCAACCGTGTGATCCAATTGTTGTAACAAAGTAGTCACCTCACGCTGCCCCCAAAAACAGCTTGGAAAAAGGAGCGCTCCTAAAAGAAACACTTTCGTGATTTGTACCTTCAAATTCATTTGGTAAAAATAGCTATAAATTCATTTTCAACTCTATTATTTAAACCTCTTTAAGAGTTCCACAGCCATACTTCAACTAATTTGTTTTTCATAAAGACAAAAACCTCTAATTCTTTTCTCAACATTTTCAGAGCATCACTGGCTGCAAGTGAGTATTTTTTATTTACTATTTAATATTTTAAAGGAATTCAAAGCAACAATTACATTTTTTTATTAAATTTATTGTCATTTTTGCGAAATCGATATTTTTAAGATAAATTCCTATCTTTGTTCTTTTAAAACGGCAACTTATGAATCCAAAAATATTAATCATTGGCGCGTGTGGTCAAATCGGAACGGAACTGACCCAAAAATTGAGAAAAATTTACGGTACCGAGAACGTCATCGCCTCCGATATTCGAAAACTGAATGTAGATGTGGTCAACTCAGGTCCTTTTGAAGTCATCAATGCGCTCGATTTTAACCAAATCGAACATTTGGTCGAAGTGCACCAAATCACCGATGTCTATTTGATGGCCGCTTTGCTTTCGGCTACTGCCGAAAAAAACCCCGCCTTTGCTTGGGATTTGAATATGAATTCCTTGTTTCACGTCCTGAATTTGGCCAAAGCCGGAAAAATCAAAAAAATATTCTGGCCTTCGAGTATTGCAGTTTTCGGACCTACTACTCCCAAAGAAAATACGCCTCAATACACCATAATGGAGCCTTCGACCGTGTATGGCATTAGCAAACAGTCGGGCGAAAGATGGTGCGAATACTACCACAACCTTTTTGGCGTAGACGTACGCAGCATCCGTTATCCGGGCTTGATTAGCTGGTCTTCACCTCCTGGCGGCGGCACTACAGATTATGCGGTAGACATTTACCACAAAGCCCTCGAAAACCAATCGTACGAATGTTTCTTGTCGGCCGAAACCAAAATGCCAATGATGTATATGGACGACGCCATTGCAGCTACCATCCAAATAATGCAGGCGCCAGCGGAGCAAATCAAGATTCGTTCGTCGTACAACTTGGCCGCGATGAGTTTTACGCCCACCGAAATCGCCGCCGAAATCAAAAAGCACATTCCTGATTTCACCATCAGTTATGCACCTGATTTCCGTCAAAAAATCGCCGACAGTTGGCCTGCGAGCATCGATGATAGCCGTGCGCGCGAAGATTGGGGTTGGAACCACCATTTTACCCTCGACAATATGACGGTAGATATGCTCGAACATTTGAAATAAATCGGCAACTGCCTACTGTTTTCGAACATTTAAGTCATTAAAGTTTTTCTTGTAATAGTAAGCAGAAAGTAGCCCATAGAAGTTGAATTCGTGGCTGCTTTTTAAATCCTATAAGGCACATAAGGACATTTAAGTTATTCCTTTTTTAACTTAAATCTTTATGCGCCTTAGTTTTTTTAGTGCATTCATTAGGAGCACACGAACGGATATCTCCACACTTCCCCTCCCGTGATCCGCTATATCTTTGCTGCCGAACCCCATCAGCAAAGGATGCCGCTCCTCCCGGGGCTAGTTGAGACGAGTCGTTTTCATAATGCATAGTGTAAGCTATAAACCTAGCTCCTGCAAGGTTTTCAAAACCTTGTAGGTATTATTATAAAGCTACATTTTAATCGGCTATGAAATTGTAAAGATGAACGAAAAAACCTATTTTTGAATACCGTCATCTTTCAAAACTTTTTATTTCTGTTACAAATGATTGATAAATACAAAAAAATCACAATCTATATTCTGCTTTTTATTCCGTTAGTTTTTGGACTGTTTTTTATTGATTCCTACATTTTACCAAACAAAACAATTACTGAAGAAATCATTTCTTACAGTGAGATTTACGAAACCAATTCTAGCAATAGATTTAACAAAAGCAAAGTTCTAGTAGGGTATGTTTTTTACACGAAAAAAGGTAAAAAATTTTCTATGAAAGAAACCTATATTACTGAGAGCAAAGTAACACTCAAAGAGAGTTATATTTTTAAAAACATTACCGAAGTAACATCAAAAGTAAATGATTATACTCATAAACTGATGTCAGGATTAAGTGGCGCAACTTTATACTTTTCTGTTGGATTAATAATTTCGGTTATAGTTAGCTTGTTGTATCTCTATTTCGATAAAAAATTAACCGAAAACGGGTTTCAGAATATCATCTTATTTAATGGATTCCTAATCATTTGCATCCTTTACATTCTTGTATTGCACAATTAATCAAGGTGTAATAAATAACAACTAAAATATCCGCTACTCCTACAAAGTATAACACTGCGTGAATTATCTTCAATTTACACATCGTATTAAACCCTACATAAAAACGTAATAATAACCAACCTTTTTTAAGTAATCATAATTATGATGCTCTTTTAGATTTGTAATCTAGCTAAGTTACATTCTAAACACATTATCAGAAAAAGTAGTGAATCTTTAATCAGATTTACAGATGACAAAAACATTTAAAAAAGATAAAGTATTGGGCTTCAAAAAGTATTAAAAATTCTCAATTCTAAAATATAAAAAAAATAGTATTTTTTGTAATAAAAATATTTTAATATACTTTTGATTAAATTTAAAACTAGTTCTAATTTTCAAACAAGATTTTTTCATAATGAAATCTACTTCCGTAAAACATTTTGCATTTATACTATTCATAGTTCATTCATTTAGTGTTTCTGCACAAACTTTTCAATTTGGAATAAATCTTGGTCGTTGGGTCGAAGATTATGCGATTGATATTGATAAGGTTTCTGATGGATCGGTGTTAACTACTTCAACTAATACCGCTTTTGGATTACAAGGTCTTTATAAATTAGATGACACAGGTAGTATTGTATGGGCTTTTAATGAAATTACAGGTGCAACTTCTGATTTTTATAGTTTTTTATCAACTACAACGGATGAATTTGATAATATTTATTCATTAGTTGCTATAAATTCAATACCAGGTTTATCTTTTGAATTCAATAAAAAAACGTACTATTCAGGTATTAATTTATTGAAAATAAATTCAAAAGGAGAGGTGATTTGGGTAAAAAGTATGGGGTCTTTTGCTAGTAATGGTGCTAAAGTTTTGTATAAAAATAACAATATATATGTTTTAGGACAATTTCAAGACGAGATCAAAGTGGATAATCAATATACAGTAAAAAGTCAAAAGTATTATGATTGTAATAGTTGGATCTATCGTTCTGGGCTTGATTTTTTAATAGCCAAATTCGAATCGAATGGAAGGTTTATAAAAGCAATTAACTATGGTGAAGATTATGACGATTATATCATAGATGCTTCAATAGATTATGACGAGAACATTTATTTTGTTGGTATTTCTGATTTACACCCTTGCACTAACCAATATTCGGTACTTATAAAATTTAAATCAGATTTGAGTTTTAATTGGAAAATAGAATTGAGCAAATTTAGCAATGCTTCGGGATTACTTTATCCATCTAATATACATATATCGAAAAATAATAAAATATATGTTTGGGGACATAATTTTCAAGATGTAATCACTAATAATTACAAATTAGAAAAATTATGCACAATAGCTCAAAACAGAGATATGCCGACCGCAAATCTTTTAGAGTTTGATACAACGAATGGAAATTTTTTGAGAAAATATCAATTTACTAATTGTACTGTTAATAAAGTATTTGCTACACAAGGAAGTTATTTTACTCAACATATAAATAAAGGTCTAATGGCTGATTTTGAAAATGATTTAATAATATTCACTAGCTTCAAATGGCCAATAACATTTTCAAATGGAACATTTTCTCCATCTTTTAATAGTATTGGCTATATGAATGAAAATCTCTTATTAATGAAAATGAATTTAATTGACTTTAAACCTTATTTTATTACAAATTTTAAAGCAGAAAATGGAGCTAATACCGGTAATCCATACCCTACAATTGATAACCCAAATGCTTTAATTATTGATAATGAAAATAATCTGTATATTTCAGGTGCATTTGTCGAAAATCCATTAATGGTTTTAGGTAATAAGATATCTAATAATAGTGGGAATGGCGATACAGATGTTTTATTCATTAAGTTAAACATGAATAATTTATTAGATTTAAATAGCATTATTTCAACCCAAAAAAATATAACTGTTTTTCCTAATCCCACAAATAAACTACTTAATATTAATTATAATGATGAAATAGATGAAATTAGGATATATGATTATTCAGGTAAATTAATGTTTGAAAAAAAGAGCTTCTCTTCACCATATGTAGATTTAAGTTTTTTATCATATGGCACTTATTTAATTGATTTTTATTATAAAAATGTAAAAATAGGTAACAAGAAAATAATAAAAAATAATTAACTTTCCCTGTAGTTTTTTAAAAGACAATTATAAAAAGTCGTTTATAAAATGAGACTATTAATATATAATTCAATTCATAACGTTTGTAGCATAAAAAAATAAAACTGCAATATTTCTAATTCGATATTGCCGTTTTTTTATTATAAAAACCAAAAGTCCTCGCCTAGCCCCGATTACTATGATATATACAAACTAAAAATTTATTTATTTTTTAGTTTAAAAAAAGACATAACAAGCCTTCGAATAAGAATTACACGAAGGTTTGTTGTGCCTTTCATAAGTTAT
>NZ_JBVHCY010000018.1:0-8020 GCF_057922445.1 Flavobacterium sp. UM26
ATTTGTGTTCCAGTTCAAACCAATTATGTGAATATGTTTCAGGGTAAAAAGAAACTTCCTCATCTTTTTCGAAATCTCTAAGTGGAAATTTTCGATATTTAATTAAGCAAATGTCTCTGGGGATTTTTTCTAGCATATTTTTGGTTTGGCATTACACATAACGTTCCCGCGCTACACGCAGGCTGGGATTAAAGATGCGTAATCTTTCGGTTAAAAACAAATGCTTTAAATACAAACTATTTTCAAATTAAGCCAATTGCCCAGCTTGCTTGTAGCGTGTGTTGTGCGTAGTATTTTTTCAGTACAATCGTTCGATTTTTCCATTTCTTTCAATATACAGTCCATTTTCACACATTATATATACATTAAAATTTGTTTTCTTAATATTTGTGAACCAGCCTGGAAGTTTATATTGTTTCAATGTTTTATCATTGATAAATTGTCCATAATAACCATATTGTTTCCCTGTTTCCTTTTCTGTTCCAGTTCCTGAAATATGTACAATATTATCTTTTTGTAATATTTCTCGAACTTCACTGCATAAATTTAAATGAACTAATGTATCAGTTTTATTATGCTCTTTTTTATAAAGCTTAAGGTTGTCACTTAAACCATAAGGATAATCAATTATGTCTCTAGTGTATTCAGTTTCTGGTATAGTTTTTACATATACCCAATCTTTTTCATAATCTGTTCCTTGAAGTTTGTAAATTTTATTTTCAAATGTAAGCACGCAAAGTTGCTCTTTGGGATTTGATATTATTTTTACAGGGAAAAATTTTTGGGTGTCAAAAGTTATTGTTTCCCAAGAAATTCCAAAATCTTTTGAAATATGAAGACGAGAATAATCCGACTCGTGAATTCCTATCCAACTATCAATTCCAACTAGATTTTTTTTATCAGTAAAAGTTATATCTTTAAACATTAAGGATGTTTTAAAATCTTTCCAATTTTTTCCACCATTTGTTGAATACATTAATCCAGAAATATAATTACAAGCAATAACTGAATCTTTTGAAATATCAGTAATATTTGTAATGTATCTTTCTTCACTACTATTTTCCTTTTTTGAAGGTTTAGTATTTGAGTCTGTTATATGTTTTTTATCATTGCATCCTAAATTTAACAATAAAAAAAGTAGCAATATTTTCTTCATCTCGTTTTTCATAATATTACGCACAACGTTCCCGCGCTACACGCAGGCTGGGATTAAAGATGCGTATTCTTTCGGTTAAAAACAAATGTATCAAACACAAACTATTTTCGAATTAAGCCAATTGCCCAGCTTGCTTGTAGCGTGTGTTGGCGGTAGTTTTTTTATCCAATTCCGTTAACTCCAAACTCGAATAATTCTTTTGTCTTTAAGTTGATTTTTACTTCCCAGTGATTACTACAACCGTCAAACCAACTTTCTTTTTCTTTTTTCCAGTTATCACTTTCAGCATTTTGAAATCCTTTCAACTTTTCGATAAGTTTGAGCTTGTTTTTATTAAAAGTTACATAAATTACTTTTTCTTTTTTTTCGTTATAATAACCCCAATATTGTCTTCTGTATTTATTTAAGTTATTATGAATTATTGGACAACCATTTCCTTGATTGATTTTTTTTGAATTAGTTTCTCGAATATTTTTCCGCAATATATTTTCTGCATTTTTAATTTCTTCAAGATTTGGAGTAAATCTTTTGACATTTTGTAAGCACATAAAACAATCTCCATTTTCAGAGAATTTAGCACCAACTATTTGTCTGCATTTTATTATTTCAGTATATTCTGTCGGTTTTTCAATTACTTTAAATTCTGAACTACAAGAAAATAAAAAAAATGTAAATAATAAGATAAATGTCTTTTTCATTCGGATTTTTTAAAATTACTGCCAACGTCCCGCCGCTACACGAGGTTTGGGACTAAAGATGCGTTATTTTTCCATTATGCACAAATTTTCCAAGTACAATACCAACTTTCTATTCAGCCCAATACCCAAATCTCTTGTAACGGCTGTTATAAGCTGGCCATATTTAGTTATTATATTCGTCATTAAATTCAGTTATCATTAATTCAGGTTTTGATTTGGAATATTTGACATAAACACTATCTCCTTCTTGAATTTTGTCCTTTTCATTAAACCCATCACTATCTTTATATAACTTCCCTTCAACTTTATACTCGACTGTAATATGTCTGCCTTTATGAACAGATTTTTTAGTAATGATTCCACGTGTGATTTCATAATCACGTTTTATAAATTCAATATTTTGCAATTCCTCATTTCTTAAACTCGTTGCTATAAAATATATAATGCTTGACATTCCAAGAATAATGAAAAAAATATAGATTTTCTCTTTAAGTGTACTTTTTGGAGGCTTAATATTTTTACTCATTTTAATTTTTAGTATTGATTTTCTTCAAAATGATTTAGATTGATTAGTTCATTTATCCGTTTGCGTCATTTTTGGTTGGCTTGCTTATAACGTTCCCGCGCTACACGCAGGCTGGGATTAAAGATGCGTATTCTTTCGGTTAAAAACAAATGTATCAAACACAAACTATCTTCAAATTAAGCCAATTGCCCAGCTTGCTTGTAGCGTGTGTTATGTGCCGTAAATTTTCGTATTATTTCTTCCCAAATTCAATTATTTTAAAGTTTTCCGTTTTTGAGTCAAAAACATACACTTTTCCTTTTGAATAATCATCATAACCATCAGTTTCTCCCCAAGTCCATAAAGCGTCTTTAGCCGTTGTGGGTTCTCCATTAATTCCTTTTTTTGTTCGAGGAGGATAATGCACTAAGTAAAAACCTGGTGTTGTTTTTATTTTTTTAATTCTAACAATTTTTGACTTCTCAAAAAACAAGACAACATAATTCTCACCATCCGACCATTGGATATTGTCTTTATTTTTTTTTGTTGCATCAATTCCCCAAATTACAAAGTCAAGGTATCCATTTCCATCAAAATCTCCTGCCGTGCATTGAACTAATTCCTTCAATTTATTTTTAGAAATTCCAATTTTATTAATTTGTATCATAGAAACGTCATCTATAGTTCCAAAGCAATATGTTGCACCAATAACATCAGTAATTCTATTAGGAGCATTTTTAGACTGAAGATGCAAATTAGATTCGTTTTTAATATTTGGATTCTGCTTTATTTGTTGAGAAAATCCATCATAAATAAATCCAAGAAATATCAATCCTGTAATTAGTAGGTTTTTTATCAAAGTTGTTGAATTTTGAGATTAATATTTAGAATGTTTTAGCGTGAATGTTAGGTTTTATGGCACATAACGTTCTCGCGCTACAAGCAGGCTGGGATTAAAGATGCGTAATCTTTCGGTTAAAAACAAATGCATCAAACACAAACTATCTTCAAATTAAGCCAATTGCCCAGCTTGCTTGTAGCGTGTGTTAGCGGATGGTTTTTTACTTAATAGTAATCCAATCCATTTTAGTTTCAGTTCTTTTCGGTTTTGTTGGCATTTCAATTTCTTTGTAATCTCCAATTCTGTTATTTTCGTCTGTCATAAATACAAAAATCCAATCATTGTTTTCATCATATATATATTCCCAATTCATCATTAAATCTTGGTTTATTTCAATATTTGGATATTTTTGTTGAACTTCTTTAACTTTAGATTTAGGATTTAGGCCATTATCTGTTTTTAGGTTTTTACTTAATGCAATAATGACTAATATTTCTTCAGAATCCATTTTAGGCACAAGTGCTAAAACAGGTTCGTTTTCCAATAAATAGATATATGCTTTTCCACCACCATCGAAACCAAAATCATATGCTTCGGCTTCTTTTTTGGTTAAACCGCTCAGTTTTTTTTCAGCATCATAAATATTCATTCCAACTTTTATTTCGCCTATTTGTCCTTTTGAAATTTTGAATGCTTCAAAATCAAATCCTATAGTTTTTTTCTTCTGTGATTCAACTTTCTGATTTCCAATATTCGAAGGTTTAATTTGCTTTTCAGTATCGTTTTTACACGAGAGTTGAAGTATGGTAAGAATTATTAAAGTTAATTTTAATTTCATTTTTTCTTATTTGCAGTTTCGCCCCAAACTATCCGCTAACGTTCCCGCGCTACACGCAGGCTGGGATTAAAGATGCGTAATCTTTCGGTTAAAAACAAATGCATCAAACACAAACTATTTTCAAATTAAGCCTATTGCCCAGCTTGCTTGTAGCGTGTGTTAGCGGTTGTGTTTTTCTTTACTTTTAGAATTCAATTGTTGAGTTTTTTTGCCAACAATCTATACACATTGTTATTCCACTTTTACCTAACCGTTTCATTTCTTTCGGATTGAATTCTAGTCCACATTGTTGATCATATTCATAGTTTAGCCAGAATGTTATATGTTTTTTCTTAATTCCTATTTGTTTTAGTTCAGCAAATTTTGGTTCAATTATATCTAAAAAATTATTTATGAAATCATAATACGGTGTTTCTAGGTCATCTTCATCAAAAGTATAATTCCATAAACTATAAAAATTTTCATCTTTTTTTTCGGTATCAAATTCCGTTGGCTTTACTCCAAGAATTTCAGTTATTTTGGAATAAGTTTCAAAATTGTTTTTGCACGCAATTTGTAATCTATAATATTTCATCTTTTCCGATTGGTTCTTTCAACATAACCGCTAACGTTCCCGCGCTACACGCAGGCTGGGATTAAAGATGCGTAATCTTTCGGTTAAAAACAAATGTTTCAAATACAAACTATTTTCAAATTAAGCCCATTGCCCAGCTTGCTTGTAGCGTGTGTTGGCAGTAGTAATTTCTTCATTTAACCTTGCGGTATAAAATCTATTATTTTTGGTTTCGGAAAGTTTAAAGTGTCCTCGTTAATTGTATATTTTATAAATTCGTCCTTATTAATTTTCAAATCAGAATTGTCCTTTATTTTACTGTAATTTTCTTCAATTATGTTTTTTTGTAACGCGGTATATAGTTTCATAATTGATGAATACTCTTTATCATCTTCAATAAAATTGTAGTAATATGTTTTTGAAGTTTCGTTTTTGTAATTAATTTTAATTCTTAAAAATGGAGGTGCTTTTATACACCCAATATTTGCAAGATAATTAATTTGACTTTTAGACTTTTTAGTGAGCTTATTTGTATGATGAATTAAAGAATCAATTATTTTTTTGTCAACAGTTGATTCGAAATATTCTTCTGTTTTATTTGGATGGTAATTACAAGAATAAGTTTTGTTATTTCCATTTTTGTCTATTGCTGAATATATTTCGCATTCTAGTTTAAATTTTGGTTTAACTTTATTTATAGGCGTTTCAACATTCCAACTATAAGACAAGAATTCAATGTTTTTAATTTCGTTTTCATTAGATGAACAGTTAATTAAAATTAATGCAAATAGCCAAATTAGTTTCTTCATTAGTTCGGTTTTATTACTGCCAACGTCCCCGCGCTACACGCAGGCTGGGACTAAATTAAGCCCATTCTTCGGATTTACCAAATCTTCCAAATACAAACCAATTTTTCCATTAAGCCAATTGCCCAGCTTGCTTGTAGCGTGTGTTACCTGTTGTTGCTTCTTATCCAACCCACATTTTTTAAATTTTTTATTTGCGGATACAAATCATCAGGGGTATTTTGGGTTTGGTCACTCCCTGAAGAAAAAAGTATGTAATTTTCTCCTAGATTTTTATAATTGTAATAGTCATTTCCAAGTTCTGATTGCGTCGGGTCATTTATAAAAACTATTTCATTATTATTTTCTAATTGTTTTAAACTATCAGGATATGTTCCGTTTTGATTTTTATAATATTCAATATCTTTAATTAGTGAATTTAAATGTGTTTGTGCTATTTGTTCTTTAGCTTTATCTAAACCAGAGTAATTCCCAAAAAGAAATAAAGCACAATAAGCAAAAACCGTAAAAAGCATACAAGCTATTCCAATTACAGTTAATTTTCGGTCTTTGTATCTAAATATTCCATACAAAGTAAGTCCAATTCCAATGAAAAAGCCAACAAGAGGGAATAGTCCTAAATAGCCTAATTTGTATGGAGGTGTTGTTTTCTTGATGTTATTTATATTTTGAATGTTTTCCATTTACGGTGAATTTCGTTTGCAATAACAGGTAACGTTTCGCAGCTACACGAGGTTTGGGAAAAAGTACGCCTTATTTTTCGGTTAAAGACTGAACTTTAAAACACAAAATCAACTTTCATTTGATGACCGAAACCCAAATCTCGTGTAACTGCTGTTATGTGTTGCTTTTTATTTTTAATATTCCTAATTCTTTAATTTGTTTGTCGTCAAATGTTTTCAAAACGACATAATACCATTTATTATTCGGAACATCAACTTTAAAAATTTCATTTAGTTTATGTATTTTTATTGCTGTTTCAAAATCTGGAACCATCATTCCTTCAGTAAACCATCCTAAATCTCCATTTTTACTACTGTCCATTGTGTATTTATTTGCTAAATCAGTAAATGGAATTCCATTTTTATAATCTTTCAATATTTGAGTTCTTAATTTTTCAATTTCTTTAAGCGATAATTTACTTGCGTCAAGAAAAATATAACTTACTCGAAAAGCTTTTACGTCTGTTTCAAATAGTATTTTGTAAGTAAAATCCAAATCTGAAAAGATTTCTCCTATTTTTAATTCTGTCAATTTAGTTGAAAAATTATCCGTTTCAATTTCAGGATGTATATTCAAAAGTTCCGCTTCAAGATTTGGATTTTCTGTCGCAAATTTTTTAGCATCTTCTATTGTTGTTATTAGTTTTAGTTGTTCTTTAATTGTTTGAGAATAGGATTCAAACGAAAAAACAATAATTATAAGTGCAAATATTTTTCTCATTTCAGGTCTTTTTTTTTTAAAAGTAACACATAACGTTCCCGCGCTACACGCAGGCTGGGATTAAAGATGCGTAATCTTTCGGTTAAAAACAAATTTGTCAAACACAAACTATCTTCAAATTAAGCCAATTGCCCAGCTTGCTTGTAGCGTGTGTTATAGGGCGGTTGTTTAGTCGAAATTACTATTAAACCGCAAATTTTTCACGCTTCTGTTGGCCAGTTCAAGCTTTCACACTTTTTCCCGTTAGAGTAGGAGAGCCTCAATTATAGGTTTGCTTCTCCTGTTCACTTTCTTTAAAGTCTGCTTTTCAAGTTTCTCTTGGCAAGTTCTACTTTTCACGCTTCTGCTTTTCACGCTTCTGTTGGCAAAGTTCGATTTTCACACATCAGTTTTTCGTTTGCTTGTCGTTAGAATCCGATTTTCCAACGTTTGTTAGCGCTTCCAATTTTCACGCTTCTGCTTTGAAAACATTCGGCGGAAACAACTGTTTATTTTCAAATTGGATCTGTCTGCGTAATTTCGGCTCAACTGCCCTATAACGTTCCCGCGCTACACGCAGGCTGGGATTAAAGATGCGTAAACTTTCGGTTAAAAACAAATGTATCAAACACAAACTATTTTCAAATTAAACCCATTGCCCAGCTTGCTTGTAGCGTGTGTTACAGGAGGCTTGTTTTGTCGAAATTACCATTAAACCGCAATTTTTTCACGTTTCTGTTGGCAAAATCCAATTTTCACCCTTCTGTTTTTCGATTAGTAATTTTCACTTTGTTATTGTTTATTTATCGTTCAAATTATAGCTACTTTTCGGTTTTCTGTTAGCTGCTGATTCCAATTTTCACACTTCCAATTTTCACGCTTCAGCTGTCCAAGTTTTAATTTTTCACGTTTCCACTGTCAGATTCCGATTTTCACGCTTCTGTTTTCCAAGTTTCAATATTTTACGTTTCTGTTGGCACATTCCAATTTTCACGCTTCTGCTTTGTCAATTTCTTGCGGAAACAAATGCTTAATTTCAAATTGAAATTGTCTGCGTAATTTCGGCACAAGTCTCCTGTAACGTTCTCGCGCTACAGCGGGTTTGGGACTAAATTAAGACCACTCTTCGGATTTGCCAAATCTTTCAAATACAAGACCATTTTTAAATTAAGCCAATTGCCCAAATCCGTTGTAGCGTGTG
>NZ_JBVHCY010000019.1:0-4130 GCF_057922445.1 Flavobacterium sp. UM26
AAAAAAAATATCAAAAAAAGCTTGTGAGAAATAAAAACGCTGTTTACCTTTGCACCCCGCAAAAGACGCGAAGTTCCTTGAGAGATTGATAAGAAGATGAGGGCTAAATGGAAATAAAAATTTTCAAAAAAAAGTTTCAAATTTTCTTGCCGGTTAAAAAAGAATTACTACTTTTGCACCCGCTTTGAGAAACAACGAAAGGCGGAAATAAACTGAGATAAATTCGGTTTAAAATAAAGAAGAATACGTTCCTAGACATATTGAATTGACAGCCGTCTCGTTCGAAAGACGAGACAAAGAAATAAGAGTAAGCTAATCGAGAGATTAGAATTAACACCGATAGTATCTGATTCGAATAATAAAAAGATCCTGAAGTAAATTCAGGATAAACAATATACGATGAAGAGTTTGATCCTGGCTCAGGATGAACGCTAGCGGCAGGCTTAACACATGCAAGTCGAGGGGTAGAGGTTGCTTGCAACCTTGAGACCGGCGCACGGGTGCGTAACGCGTATGCAATCTACCTTTTGCAGAGGGATAGCCCAGAGAAATTTGGATTAATACCTCATAGTATGTGAGAATGGCATCATTTTCACATTAAAGTCACAACGGCAAAAGATGAGCATGCGTCCCATTAGCTAGTTGGTAAGGTAACGGCTTACCAAGGCTACGATGGGTAGGGGTCCTGAGAGGGAGATCCCCCACACTGGTACTGAGACACGGACCAGACTCCTACGGGAGGCAGCAGTGAGGAATATTGGACAATGGGCGCAAGCCTGATCCAGCCATGCCGCGTGCAGGATGACGGTCCTATGGATTGTAAACTGCTTTTGTACGGGAAGAAACCCTCCTACGTGTAGGAGCTTGACGGTACCGTAAGAATAAGGATCGGCTAACTCCGTGCCAGCAGCCGCGGTAATACGGAGGATCCAAGCGTTATCCGGAATCATTGGGTTTAAAGGGTCCGTAGGCGGTTTAGTAAGTCAGTGGTGAAAGCCCATCGCTCAACGGTGGAACGGCCATTGATACTGCTAGACTTGAATTATTAGGAAGTAACTAGAATATGTAGTGTAGCGGTGAAATGCTTAGAGATTACATGGAATACCAATTGCGAAGGCAGGTTACTACTAATGGATTGACGCTGATGGACGAAAGCGTGGGTAGCGAACAGGATTAGATACCCTGGTAGTCCACGCCGTAAACGATGGATACTAGCTGTTGGGGGCAACTTCAGTGGCTAAGCGAAAGTGATAAGTATCCCACCTGGGGAGTACGTTCGCAAGAATGAAACTCAAAGGAATTGACGGGGGCCCGCACAAGCGGTGGAGCATGTGGTTTAATTCGATGATACGCGAGGAACCTTACCAAGGCTTAAATGTAGATTGACCGGTTTGGAAACAGACTTTTCGCAAGACAATTTACAAGGTGCTGCATGGTTGTCGTCAGCTCGTGCCGTGAGGTGTCAGGTTAAGTCCTATAACGAGCGCAACCCCTGTTGTTAGTTGCCAGCGAGTGATGTCGGGAACTCTAACGAGACTGCCAGTGCAAACTGTGAGGAAGGTGGGGATGACGTCAAATCATCACGGCCCTTACGCCTTGGGCTACACACGTGCTACAATGGCCGGTACAGAGAGCAGCCACTTCGTGAGGAGGAGCGAATCTATAAAGCCGGTCACAGTTCGGATCGGAGTCTGCAACTCGACTCCGTGAAGCTGGAATCGCTAGTAATCGGATATCAGCCATGATCCGGTGAATACGTTCCCGGGCCTTGTACACACCGCCCGTCAAGCCATGGAAGCTGGGGGTGCCTGAAGTCGGTGACCGCAAGGAGCTGCCTAGGGTAAAACTAGTAACTAGGGCTAAGTCGTAACAAGGTAGCCGTACCGGAAGGTGCGGCTGGAACACCTCCTTTCTAGAGCTTTAGTGTTAGCTATATGCACGCTAAAGATAGAGAAGAAGATGCTAAAGGACTAAAGCATTGATTAGATTACTCTTGCTGTTAATTTAAAGAAATTGAATAAAGAATTAAGTAAAAAACAGAGTCTCGTAGCTCAGCTGGTTAGAGTACTACACTGATAATGTAGGGGTCGGCAGTTCGAGTCTGCCCGGGACTACTATTTTAACTTGATTAGGAAATTCTAGAGGTTGAAATCCTTATTTTTTTGGAATTTGGAATTTAAAGATTTGGAATTTTAAAAGAAAGGGGGATTAGCTCAGCTGGCTAGAGCGCCTGCCTTGCACGCAGGAGGTCATCGGTTCGACTCCGATATTCTCCACTAAAGAAGATTCAGCAAGATGGTGCTGGAGCGTCCCGATTTACATCGGGAAGGTCATCGGTTCGACTCCGATATTCTCCACTAAAGAAGATTCAGCAAGATGGTGCTGGAGCGTCCCGATTTACATCGGGAAGGTCATCGGTTCGACTCCGATATTCTCCACAAATACTGGAATAAGTTCGGTATAAAAGTTCATTGACATATTGAGATAAAAACATTTAAAAAGTAGAAAGACACGGTTGTGGTAAAACATAACCGAAGTACAATAAGCAAAATAAGGGCGTATGGGGGATGCCTAGGCTCTCAGAGGCGAAGAAGGACGTGATAAGCTGCGAAAAGCTACGGGGATTGGCACACACGAATTGATCCGTAGATATCCGAATGGGGCAACCCACTATGTTGAAGACATAGTACACCGATAGGTGGGCAAACCCGCTGAACTGAAACATCTAAGTAGGCGGAGGAGAAGAAAACAAAAGTGATTCCGTAAGTAGTGGCGAGCGAACGCGGATTAGCCCAAACCAGAGTTGTTACGGCAATTTTGGGGTTGTAGGACCACGATATTTTATGTACAAGGAACCAGAAGTTACTGGAAAGTAGCGCCATAGAGAGTGATAGCCTTGTATGGGTAACGAGTATAATAAATAGTGGTATCCTGAGTAGGGCGGGGCACGTGAAACCCTGTCTGAATTTGGCGGGACCATCCGCTAAGGCTAAATACTCCTGAGAGACCGATAGTGAACCAGTACCGTGAGGGAAAGGTGAAAAGAACCGTGAATAACGGAGTGAAATAGATCCTGAAACCATACGCTTACAAGCGGTCGGAGCCCTTTAGTGGGGTGACGGCGTGCCTTTTGCATAATGAGCCTACGAGTTAACGTTGCTGGCAAGGATAAGTGGTTAAGCCATGGATCCGTAGCGAAAGCGAGTCTGAATAGGGCGCTTTAGTCAGTAGTGTTAGACGCGAAACCGTGTGATCTACCCATGGGCAGGATGAAGCGCTGGTAACACAGTGTGGAGGTCCGAACCGGTTGACGTTGAAAAGTCTTCGGATGACCTGTGGGTAGGGGTGAAAGGCCAATCAAACTCGGAAATAGCTCGTACTCCCCGAAATGCATTTAGGTGCAGCGTTATTTTAGTTATATAGAGGTAGAGCTACTGATTGGATGCGGGGGCTTCACCGCCTACCAATTCCTGACAAACTCCGAATGCTATATAATGATTGATAACAGTGAGGGCTTGGGTGCTAAGGTCCAAGTCCGAGAGGGAAAGAACCCAGACCATCAGCTAAGGTCCCCAAATATATGCTAAGTTGAAAGAACGAGGTTTGTCTGCCCAGACAGCTAGGATGTTGGCTTGGAAGCAGCCATTCATTTAAAGAGTGCGTAACAGCTCACTAGTCGAGCGGACGAGCATGGATAATAATCGGGCATAAGCATATTACCGAAGCTATGGATTTTAACGTAAGTTAAAGTGGTAGGGGAGCATTCTAACAGGGTTGAAGGTGTGTCGTAAGGCATGCTGGACTGGTTAGAAAAGAAAATGTAGGCATAAGTAACGATAATGCGGGCGAGAAACCCGCACACCGAAAGACTAAGGTTTCCACAGCTATGCTAATCAGCTGTGGGTTAGTCGGGACCTAAGGCGAACCCGAAAGGGACAGTCGATGGCCAACGGGTTAATATTCCCGTACTACTGATTACTGTGATGGGGTGACGGAGTGATGAAAGCGCCGCGAACTGACGGAATAGTTCGTTGAAGTACCTACCTATAAGATCTGCAGGCAAATCCACAGATTTTGGGGAAATACGATAGTACTCGGAGTCTTCGGACAAAGAGATAGTGCGCCTAAGG